>JAJBTP010000573.1 GCA_020860805.1 Tannerellaceae bacterium
GCCGCCACCTGCCGCTGCCACACTACCCAGTGAAGATTTAAGAAAGTTTCTTCTGTTTAGTTTCATACCTTCTATTTATTCTGTGGACTTCCCGGAACCGGAACCACAAAGCCACTCATATCCATTTTTCCCAGATTCAAATCAGCAGGCATATAATCCAACGGAGAAGCAGTCATATTTTCCCAGGTTACTTCAGCACCGGTATAAGCTGACTCACGCCCCATGATTCCACCCATGTTAGAGATCGCATTATGCGAAGCCTGATCCAACGGTTTTCTGTCGCGAATGTGATTTATCAGATTGACATGTTCCAGTACATACGGATTGGTTTGTTTGAACTGGGCTTTTTCTGCTTCAAAATCATACTCCCATACTACCTTTCCGCTTAAATCCTTGATAATAGCTGTACCACCACTATCTGTATAGCAGGAGCCTTTGGTTCCCTGTACAAATTCACTCACATTCGTAGCTGTTCCGTCTATCTGGCGGCACATACTATGTAAATGGCATCCGTTATCCATCACGAAATCAACCGAGAAATTATCATACTGATCGCCTGTTACACGGCGCTGACGCGAACCAAATGCAACGGCACTAACCGGACGCAAACCAGTAAACCAGGTGAATACATCAATATTGTGTACATGTTGTTCCACGATGTGATCTCCTGACAACCATTTCCAGTTTACCCAGTCTTTAATCATCCATTCACAGTCACTCCAGCCCGCCTGACGTTCGCGGAACCAAAGCATGGATTGATTCCAGTATACATTTCCTCCGGTGATTTCACCAATCAAACCATCCTGTATTTTCTGGTAAGCAGCTACGTAATTACGCTGGTGATGACGTTGTGTACCTACAACTACAGACAAATTCTTAGCCTGTGCCTGACGGGCTGTAGCTACTATCGTACGATATCCAACCGGGTCTACACAGATAGGTTTTTCCAGAAATGAATGTTTTCCCTGTTCTGTGGCATATTTAAAATGTTCCGGACGGAAAACCGGAGGCGTAGCTAAAAGTACAACATCTACTCCGCTATCTATCACGGACTTGTAAGCGTCCAGACCTACAAAACGCATATCCTGAGGGATATCTATATCTTTTTCCTGTTTCAGCTTGGCAGCCAAATCATCTACTCTTTCCTGGAACGTATCTCCCAACGCTACAATTGTTACCCCGTTAGCAGCGTTAAGAAAATCGAATGCGGCACCCGAACCACGTCCGCCACAACCTACGACACCCGCCTTCAGGGGCTGTCCGTCTTTTGCAAAATCAACCAGATTGGGTACATAATAAGAACCTGGTTGTTGCAAAGGAGTATATCCTGTATTGGTTTGACTTCCTCCGCAAGAGGTTAACATTACGGCTGCTGTACCGGAACCTACGGTGCCCAGGGCACCTGCCATAGCCGACGTTTTCAAAAACGAACGTCTGCTGATACTGTTTTCTTTTTTCATGATATTAAATTTAGCTATTATTTTTACATATGGTCTTAATTTAACGAGCATTTAACGAGGCATCAGGCTCACAAACAACACGGAAGCCAATTCCTCTTATATCTGAATACCACCATATACTTTTGGGTTGCTGAGGGTCAGTTTTTAACCAGGCATCATGTTGGGTAGCACCACGGGCTGCCGAACGGACATCGGATGCATCAGACGCATAATTACCTCCTCTTACTACCCACTCCGTACCGGTTGTTACGATAGGGTCTTTTACCTCTTCAGGCGTTTTACTGTAAGCCTCAGGATCATATTTATCCGCACAGTATTCCATGACATTCCCTAACATATTCTTTAATCCGAACGGATTCGCTTCAACCGCTGATGGTTCCTGCGTTCTGTTCCGGCTGTTTCCGGCATAGACTACATAGGAGCTGATCATATCTGTTGAAGGACTAATAAATTTACGCCAAAATCCTTCCTGTGAATATTTTTTCGGACTTCCTTCAAAAAAGTACGGGGTTTCTGTTCCGGCACGGGCTGCATATTCCCACTCGGCTTCTGTTGGCAAACGATAGGTCTTTCCCGTCTTCAGCGAGAGCCACTGACAGAAGGTTTCGGCAGCATAATGAGTCATCGTAATAGCCGGACGGTCACCACTGCCCCATCCCTGATCAGGGAACCCGAACGGAGGCGTCGGACCTGAAACCCCATCTACATCCGGATTACTGTTTCTTGCATACACTGTTTCCGGAGGGGTACGGCCTTCACTCATGGTATTGGCATAAAAGGCCCAGTATTGATCCCAGGTCACTTCTACTTCAGCCATAAAGAACGGACTGATGGTTACATTTCTTACCGGAGCTTCGTCCGCTTTATGGAAAGGTTCTTTAGGAGTACTACCCATACGGAATGTTCCACCTGGTACGGCTACCATTTTAAACGAAACTGAGGTTCCGGGTATTTGCTCCAGATAATCTTCAAAGACTGAAATATCGGTAGCTGTTGTAAAGACCGGTTTATCAACAGAAGTTCCTACGCCAGGAATACCGGACATTTTTGCATGTGAATAATTTGGATTATAATGGCCGACGTCCAAATGGCAGCTGATACATTGTAAATCCAGCTTTTCCTGATTCTCTTCGTAATAAAGGTGTGCGGTAATACCATCATCACTTATCCCCTGTGGGAAAATATTATGGTGACAGTTTACACAGGATTCATTGGGTATATATTTTACTGCATTCTCAAGTTGAGACTTGGATTCCCAGTCATATTTAGCACTATCCTTAAACATACAGGACCAGACATCCTTAATTCCCAATTTTGCTTTTGCCGTATAATGTGCCCAGGTATCTGTTTGCGGAGGTAAATGACAGGCTACGCAGCTTGTCTTTGTTCCACTCTTATTATTCATATGGACAGATAATCTCCAGCTTTCTTCTGCATGTGGATGCACATGGCATATCATACAGGATTCATCTTTCGAAAAATAAACGGATGATTGATAAAGGACAACACAAAGGATTAAGCCTAAAATAAGACCTAACCAAAAGAAGAAAGATTTTTTTCTGAAAAAATTTTTCTTACCGGATTCGTAGCGATTAGTTCGTCTGCTAGTCATGGGTTTTCTAAGGCAACTTACACCGTTTTATATAATTGATCTAAAACTGCAATAAAAGTAGTATATTCAGTTAACTTTATGAAAGGCTATGTATGTAATTTAACGAATTATGCAATCTAATTACATTTTTATTACACTTTCTGATTTTATAGGGCTATTCAATCCAGTGTTGCCATTTATCCTGCTCATTCTGCGCAGAGGCGATAACTGTTTCTATAAACTGCATTCCTCTTACTCCGTCCCGTACATCCGGAAAATCCATCAGAGTAGTTTCCGGCTTTGTATTATTCAACCGGCTTTGTAATAATAAGGCAAAATTGCGGTAAATAGTAACAAACGCTTCATAGAATCCTTCCGGATGTCCGGCCGATATACGGGTAGCCTCTTTTGCGGGCTTCCCGATGGCAGTATTATTCCCCATAGTAATACATTCGGTTATCCCATTCCTGTGCTTCATGTACAACCGGTTAGCATCTTCCTGCTGCCATTCCAGGCCTGCTTTTTCTCCGTATATACGAATACGGATATTATTAGTCTCTCCTACGGCTATCTGTGTAGCACTTAATACTCCTTTTACCCCTTCTTCATACCGTAGTAGTACCGATCCATCATCATCCAGTAAGCGCTCTTCCACAAAAGAAGTCAAATCCGCAGAGACTTCTTTCACTTTCAGGCCGGTTATATATTCAGATAAATGCCAGGCATGTGTCCCAATATCTCCCATACATCCCGCTTTGCCGGAACGACCGGGGTCTGTCCGCCATCCGGCATTATTTCCGGATTGTAATTCAATCCGTTCGGCCAGCCATCCCTGTGTATATTCTACATACACTTTGCGTAGTTTGCCCAACTCTCCTTTTTTAATTCTATGCCGGGCTTCTTTTACCGCCGGATAGCCGGAATAAACATGCGTAAGTCCCAGGATTAAACCGGTTTCTTCTATCTTTTTCTGTAATAATTTAGCTTCCTCCAGGGAATAAGTCATAGGTTTATCCAGCATGACATGAAAGCCATTGTCCAACGCCGGCATCGCCGCTTCAAAATGAAGATGATTAGGGGTTACAATAGTCACAAAATCCATCCACTCCCCTTCCGGTAAACTCTTTTCTTTCTGAATCATTTCAGGGACTGTTGTATAAATTCTTTCGGAAGGTAAAAAATAAGAGAGTCCGGAGATTTGGGATATTTCCGGGTTAGAACTGAAACAACCACATACCAATTCTATCTGGTTATCCAACAAGGCTGCACTTCGATGGATGGCACCAATAAAAGAGGTTTGGCCACCTCCTATCATACCCATACGT
>JAJBTP010000339.1 GCA_020860805.1 Tannerellaceae bacterium
GTTATTCAGCATGTTATTTTGGAAATCGCTGTCAAACACAATGACCAACGCTGCCGTTCCTTTTTTCATCACCTCTTCTATCTGCTCCGGGCTGTGAAGCTCTTTTACCAGTGTAAAGTAGGGATTGGCCGCGATACGCTGGATAATTTGCTGTGTGACGGCATCATTCGAGAGATCGTATACGGCAACCGATGTATTTTTAACTTCGGTAGTGATGGCAAACCCGAAGAGGATAATCTGCACAATGGGCATTCCGAGCAAAATAAGCATCGTCCGGGCATCCCTGAAGATATGCAAAAATTCTTTTTTTACAAATGCTAAAAACTGCTTCATCTCTTAATCTGAATTTCGTGTTGCTTTCCTTGCAAATTTCTGAAATACTTCATCCATCGTTTGTGAATGGGTCTGCTCTTTGAGATTCTTCGGCGAGTCCAGCCCTTCGATTCGTCCGTCTACCATAATAGAAACCCGGTCACAGTATTCAGCTTCATCCATATAGTGTGTAGTGACAAATACGGTAATGCCTTCTTCTACCGCTTCGTATATCATTTCCCAGAACTGCCGGCGTGCCACCGGGTCTACCCCTCCGGTAGGTTCATCCAGAAATACGATTTTGGGTGTATGAAAGATAGAGACGGAGAATGCGAGTTTTTGTTTCCATCCGAGGGGAAGGTCACGAACCAGCGTATTTTTTTCGTTCATAAACCCCAGGTGGTTCAGTATCCGGTCGGTTTTCGTTTGTATGTCTTTTTCTTTCATGCCGTAGATACCTCCGAACAGCCGGATGTTTTCCCATACTTTCAGGTCTTCATAAAGGGAAAATTTCTGGCTCATATAGCCTATGTTTTGTTTAATTTTTTCCTGTTCCCGTGCAATGTCAAACCCGGCCACTTTTCCTTCTCCGGAAGTAGGGAGGCTGAGGCCGCAGAGCATACGCATAGCGGTGGTTTTGCCGGCTCCGTTTGCTCCGAGAAACCCGAAAATTTCACCTTTATCCACTTCAAAGCTGATATGGTCGACAGCTGTAAAGTTTCCGAATTTCTTGGTGAGTTCTTTTGCACTGATTACGATGTCATTCATGTTGTTTCTTTTCTGTTATTTTCATGAAACAATCTTCAATGGTTGGCTCTATGGGGTGTACCTCCACATGTGTATGGCCCTTATCTTCCAGATATTTCTTTAAGCTGTCTGGTGTCAATGTGTTATCCACAGTGATATGGTGGCTTTCGCCGAAGGTAAAACTACTGGTTACATGTTTATTTTCCCGCAGGTCGAGTAACAGTTTATACATATGGTCTGCTTTCACTGCCCATAGTTTTTCGTTGAACTCCTCAATTATTTTCGCCGGGGTATTGATTTCCGGGAATTCTCCATCCAGAATAAAAGCAATCCGGTCACAAAGCGAAGCTTCATCCATATAAGGGGTGGAAACCAGAATAGAGATATTCTGCTGTTTGAGCTGTTTGAGCATTTCCCAGAACTCTTTCCGGGATACAGGGTCTACCCCGGTAGTGGGTTCGTCCAGGAATAATACGGTGGGTTTATGTATCAGTGCACAACAAAGTGCCAGTTTTTGTTTCATCCCACCGGACAGTTTTCCCGCTTTCCTTGTTTTAAAAGGTTCTATCTGCTGGTATATATCTTTTATCAGGTGGTAATTCTCTTGGATAGTAGTGTTGAAAAGGGTGGCAAAGAATTCCAGATTTTCCTCCACGCTCAGGTCCTGATACAGCGAGAATCTGCCGGGCATATATCCTACCCGTTGGCGGATTTCTTTATAGTCTTTCACAACATCGTATCCATCGACGGTTGCCTGTCCGCTATCGGGCAGAAGTAACGTGGTGAGTATGCGGAACAAGGTGGTTTTACCGGCCCCGTCGGGACCGATAATGCCGAAGATTTCACCTGTTCCGGCTTCGAAACTGATATTCTTCAGGGCCTTTACTTTGCCGTAGGTTTTACTGATATTTTGTACCGATACCGCACTCATGGGTTTAGAATTTGACTTCTCCATACATGCCCTTCTTTATGTAACCGTCGTTTTGTACCTGTATTTTGACGGCATATACCAGATTGGCTCTTTCATCCCGTGTCTGGATGGTTTTTGGGGTGAATTCCGCTTTGTCGGATATCCATGTTACTTTGCCGTTGTATTCCCGGCTGCCTGATTCGCCCATGTCTGAATAGACCTGCACATCCTGTCCGATTTTTACGGACGTGAGCTGGCTGGAAGTAATATAGGCACGGAGATACATGGTTTCGATGTCGGCTATTTTAAAGAGGGCTTTCCCTTGTGTAGCCAGCTCGCCCGGTTCTGCATATTTCGCCAGTACCGTTCCTTTAATAGGGCTGATGATGAGGGAATTTTTTATCTGGTCTTCCAGCTGGTCGATTTGTGCCCGGTATGACTGGGTTTCTTCCGTCAGGCTGCTGTTGTTGTTCCGGACTGTTTCGTATTGCGCCGCCAGTTGCTTTTCGAGTAGTTCTATCTGGGCATTCACATCGTCCAGCTGTTTTTGATTACCGGCATTCATAGCAATCAGGTTTTCATACCGTCTCTGTTCGGTTTTCTGCGTCTCTATTTGCTGCTGAATAGCGGCTATTTGGGTGGAAACGGTTGTTTTTCTATTCTGGACACTTCCTATACTTGCGTCTAACTGGATTTTCCGGAGGTATAGTTGGGTGGTGTCAATAAGTCCAACCTGTTGACCCGCTTCCAGCCGGTCACCTTCTGAAAGTTGAAACCAGAGGATTTCGCCGTTTCCCTGTGAGGAGACAATTACTTCGGTGACTTCAAATACGCCGGAAGCATCGTATTCCAATCCTTTGTGGTAGCAGGCTGATAGGGTGAGTACCCATACTAACATAACGAGATGTTTAATCTTCTTCATATCGTTGTTTTTTTCTTAGTTGTTCGTAATGTATTTCATGTTATAAATGGATTGCAAAAGTTGTATTTCATGCAGGATTTTATCCTGTATGGCCGTTTGTTCGGCATTTACTTCTTTCATCAGGTCGAGTATCGATAGGGTACCGTTGGCCACTTTTGCTTCGGAGGCACTCCGCACAGAAGCGCGCAGTCGGATAATTTCATCGTCCGTTTCAAGTATTTCCCGGTATTTCCGGATTTCATTCCCGCTTTGTGACATATCCAGTTCGGTGTTAAAGAGGAAGGTTTCCCGCTGGGTCTCTATGGTGCCCCGGTTGACTTCTATTTTTCCCAGGTTATTTTTCCGGGTGTAGAAATTACCCAGATTCCAGTTGAAAGAAAGACCTGCTATGTAGTAGGCAGAGAATTTATTTTCCAGCATATTTAAGCCCGGCCGGCCGTATCCTCCTGTGGCATTGACATTGAGTTTTGGCATCAGACTGGCTTTAATCTCTTTCTTTTGTGCCTCAAGGTTGGCAAACTGTGCTTCGTAAAGTGCCAGTTCGGGTCGCTGTATGGTGTTTGTATAGAGCTGGTTGGGGGATGGCTTTACCAGTCTGGTATTTTCGTCTACCGACTCGCCGATAAGTACGGAGAGCATTTCGAGGTAGGCATTCCGGTTGTATGTAGTTTGTACACGGCTCTGGATTGCTTTTACCCGTTCTATCTCTACGGCATCCAGGTCGGCCTGATTAGCCAGTCCGTTTACGACGTA
Source organism: Tannerellaceae bacterium (assembly GCA_020860805.1). GTDB lineage: Bacteria > Bacteroidota > Bacteroidia > Bacteroidales > Tannerellaceae > UBA4116. Next base: position 3,645 of record JAJBTP010000339.1, read on the forward strand.
TGCGGCTACCTCAGTATAGTTGCGTTCCAGGTCTTCCAGGTAGAGGGTGTTTTGTGCGAGTGTTTCATCATAGAGGAGTATGCCGAAGAAAAGCTGGTTCACTCTGTCACGGATAGCATACAGGCTCACTTCCAGGTTTTGCCTGTCTATCCCGGCCTGTGTCCGGATAATTTCTTTTTGTGATTTGATGGCCCCGCCATCCCAGATACTTTGGTTAATATCCAACGTCACCTGGTATTGGTCTTTACTTAATTGCGGTACTCCTTCCATATCGATAGGGATTTGGGTTACTTCCGACTGGTAGGTTGCTTTTGCATTCAACTGCATCTGGGGAAGGTATCCTTTGGATGCATTGGAGAGGTTATACTCCTTTGTTTTTTCTATCAGGCCGTATTGCCGTATCATAGGATAGTTTGCTTCTGCCATTTCATAACACTCCTCAATGCTTAGCTGAGCATATCCGGCATGTGCCATGAGCAGTAGAATAATGAGTATGGATAATCTTTTTTTCATATGATTATATATGATTGAATGTTGTTTGATTACAGGTGACAAATTTGATTAACAAAATAATCAACAAAATTGTTGATTCCGGTACAAAAAAATTAAGTCTTTAATTGTCTGAGTATTGTATCTATATTGGCCTCTTTCCGGTGTTCCAGAAAAGCTGCATATTGTTTTTCATCAATATGAAAAACTCCGGATAATATAGGAAAAGTATTAAACACAA
>JAJBTP010000399.1 GCA_020860805.1 Tannerellaceae bacterium
GTGAGTTCCGGGAACCCGGACACAGAACCATATGAAGGATTTTATAAGCTTTTAATACAGCTAACAGGTGAAGTACATTCTTTTTATCGGAATACATTCTTTTTTAATTGTCAATTAAACGAAGCATTGTTTGCAACTTATCTTCTGTTTCCTGCCATTCCTCGTCTGCTGAGGAGTTTTCCAGGAGTCCGCTTCCAGCATATAAGGTAAGCATTTGTTCCCCGATTTGCATGCAGCGCAAATTTACATATAATTCGCTTTTCTGCTCCGGATTTAATACGCCTAAAAATCCAGAATAATACGAACGGTCATATCCTTCGTGTGAAAGGATAAATTCGACTGCTTTCTTTTTGGGAATTCCTGCAATAGCCGGGGTAGGATGGAGTAGTTGGAGTAAAGAACCCAACTGGTTGGTATCTGCCAAAGTAAATTCGAAATCCGTTTTCAGATGGGCCAGATGTGCTGCTTTTACCGGATAGGGACCTTTCTTTCCGGGTTGTATATTTAATGTAGATAACTGCTCTGTAATATAAGAGGCTACTATCTGCTGTTCTTCCCGGTTTTTATGATTCCACTCTTCCGGTAACCGGTCTCCATCTGTCCGGACTGTCCCTGCTAATGCTACCGTATACCAGTTTGTACCTTCTCCGCCTAACAATAATTCCGGAGTGCTTCCTAACCAGGCTCCGGTTTGTGGGGTGTGAATAAGATATACATAGGAACGGGTATAGTTTTCACAGGCAGCAAAGAAGGCTCTGGCCGGAGAAAAAGTTTCCGGGCGCTCTATACTTTTTGGTCTGGAAAGGACCAGTTTCGTAAGTTCTTTTCTTTTTAAAGCTTGGGTAAACAGAGCAAATATTCTGTTGTATTCATTCCTGCTTAATGAGTATTGCGCCTTCTGCTTTTCTTTATCAGCAGGCAGGCTGTGTTCCGGATGGATAGTATATCCTATCTCCTGAATGTCCGGACGGATTAATACAGCCGGACAGGTTTTGGAGATATGAAAAGGTGCAATGATATATCCACTTAAGCCATTTAAATCAGCTATTGAATAAATCAGTTGCAAATCTTCTCCGGATTGCATCATGAAGCGGGGTGTTTGCTTTGCTTCCCCCGGAATACGAAAAACCGCAAAACTGCGGTTTTCCCTGATATATGAATCTAATGTTATTAACTGTTCTGGTGTCATTTCTTTTTTAATACACTGTTTACTACACGTATAGATGAAACCAGTTTACCGGTGGAAGTAAATACATCTACATTCCATACATGTGATGAACGTCCCGTATGGATGGCTGTTCCAACAGCTCTTACCGTGTCGCCTTCATGGGCGGAGGATACGTGGTTGCCACTTACCTGCATTCCTACGATTATCTCGTCCGGCTGGCAAAGTATCATGGAACCTAATCCGGCTACTGTTTCAGCCAACGCCAATGTAGCTCCCCCGTGCAAAATACCAAAAGGCTGGCGGGTACGTACATCTACCGGCATGGTAGCTTCTACCCGGTCTTCCGACACATACGTATATTGAATGCCCAGGTTACCCATCAATGCATGTTTAGCCATTGCATTCAACTGTTCAATCGGGATGGTAGTACGGCGTACTTCTTCAATAATATGTTTTTCAACGGCTTTGGATACTCCTTCCTCATCATTGGATGTGGTTGTATAATCCGTACAGCGTTTCACGGAATACTGTGCATTTCCCATGGCTATACCTAATCCGGCCGACTGAATCATTGTAATATCGCATACTCCATCACCAATAGCTATTACTTCCTCAGATTTTATACCGATAGTTTCCAGTAATATACCTAAGGTATTGGCTTTATCTATATTTTCAGGAACAACTTCCAGGAAATAAGGTTCAGAACGGAATACATCCAGTGTACCGGCGAGTCTTTTTTTCCAATGATTTTCTAATCCGACCAGGGCCTCTTCGTTATCACTCACCAGCATGATTTTACAGGGAGCAAAATCAATTGCTTCTGAGAAATTTTCAACACCTTTTACACTCATTTTATTGAGGGCAGCTTCTTCCTGGATATGGATGTTTTCCGGTTGATTCGTAAGAATCGTATCGTAATAATAGGTAAAGATAGCAAAGCCGTTTTTATCTGCTTTTTTCTGCAGGTAAGGAACCATTTGAGGATTTACACGTTTTTCATACAACAGTTTGTCGGCTTTCATATCAAAAATCCGGCCTCCATTATAGGAAAGGACATATCCGTTGTATTTGTCCAGTTCCAGCTGTTTTGCAATATCTATTAACCCGTGTGTAGGTCTTCCGGATGCCAGTACAATCCGTAGTCCCATCTGTTGAGCTTTGGTAAGAGTTGCAAGTGTATGAGGTGTAATCTCTTTCTGACTGTTTAGCAGTGTGCCGTCTACATCGAGCACTAATAATTTGTATTTCATAGCGTTCCTTTTTTTGGTAGTTAGTAGTTGGTAGTTAGTAGTTAGTAGAAAAACTTGTTTCACAAGTTTAAATATTCAAACGAGCGTAGCGAGTATTCTACTAACTACTAACTACCAGCTACCAACTACTATGTTTATTCTTCTTGCAAATGTACTATTATTTTTGCGCAATTCCGATGATGCGTCCGTGTTTCATGACATATTGGTATAACTCCCGGTAGAAAGTGTGATGTTCTAATGTGGAGTTATCTCCGACAATAAAGAGTTTCGTCCGGGCACGGGTAATGGCTACGTTCATGCGCCGTAGGTCGTTGAGAAATCCGATTTCTCCTTTCGGATTCGAACGTACCAGGCTGATAAGTATGACATCTCTTTCCTGTCCCTGGAATCCATCTACTGTATAGATAACAATTCGTTTCCGAAAGGGTTTGAAAAAAGAGTTTTGTTTGATTAAACGCCGGATGTAATATACCTGTGCTTTGTAGGGTGAGATAACTCCGAAATCAATGGATTCTTCCAGTATCCGTTCTTTACCGATTTGGTCCATATATACCTGTAATTGCAAAACGGCCAGCCTGGCTTCCTGTTTATTGATACGGCTCATGCTTTCAGACATGATTTGTTCATTATACTCACAACCGGAGGTATCCAACCAAACGAGTGGCGTATCCACCGGAAGGATACAACGGTCTTTTACTTCAGTTGCGGCTTTCAGTCTGTTTTGATAAAAGACACGGGACGGATAGCACATAATATCTTCGTGCATCCGGTATTGGATTTCCAGTAAGGAGACTTGCTCCGGTTTATTTTGTGTCATCTTTTCCATAAGGGTCCGGCTCAATCCACCGCGGGCAGCCTCCGGTAATTTGATGGTTGGTGGAAGTTGCTGGTGGTCACCGGCCAGGATTACTCTATCGGCTTTTCCGATAGCAATCCAGCAGGCTGCTTCCAATGCCTGTGCTGCTTCATCTATAAAGAGGCTTGTAAATGTATGATTTTCCAGTACGCGGTTAGCTGAGCCTACTAATGTGCAGGCTATTACCCGGGCTTCGGCAAACAGGTCATTGTCTATTTGTATTTCCAGCTCAGTAGCCCGGAAACGGAGTTTTGATAACCGGTTCCGGATGGTGTCTTTTTCTTCCCGGCTTTTTTGCGCAGGTTGGTTTGAATCTCCCGGATGGCTTTGCGGATACCCCATAGTTCCGGATAATCCGGATGTGCTTCAAAACGTCTTTCATAGGTAAAGGAAAGCATTTTGTCGTTTACTTTTATGGGGTTACCAATCCGTAAAACAGGGACACCTCTATCTACTAACTTTTCTGATATCCAGTCTACAGCAATATTACTTTGTGCACATACCATAACCTGGTTTTCCCTGTGTAAGGTTTCAAAAACAGCTTCAACCAAAGTCGTTGTTTTTCCTGTTCCCGGAGGGCCATGTACAACAAATATGTCTTTAGCTGCTAATACTTTATTGACAGCAGCATCCTGTGATGTATTTAACCAGGGAAACCGGATTGGGAAAAGTTCTCTTGTTTGTGCAGGCTGATGGCCTAAAATGATTTCTCTTAATTCGGCTAACCGGTTTCCATTGGCACCCATGACGTTATGAAGTGCCTGAAACATGGTTTTATAGCTGGTTTCATCAAAATAAATTTGTACACCCGGCCGGTGCGTATTTTGTATTTCTGCCAAAGCTTCCGGTGAGGGTAAGGCAACAACCATTTTATTTTCTTCCACATAACTGATGGTCGCTGAAAAGTTCAGGTAATGAAGCGAACCGCTATCCTGTTCGGAAAAAAACAGACCGGGCGACCCGGTTCAAAGTTATGTTCGATAACCGCTCCTTCTCTACGTTCAATCTCAACAACTAACTGGTTTAAAGAATTATAATAGGTTTTTCCCGGTAAGATAGGATACCAACAGTAACCT
>JAJBTP010000025.1 GCA_020860805.1 Tannerellaceae bacterium
AACAATTGACAATTGACAATTTATTTATTCCAGAGATAATTAATTGTCGGTTGTCAATTGTCTTTTTTAGTTATAGCGATAAAAAAATGACTGAAAACAACAATACAATTCTACACAATGCCATGAAATTTGGAGTGCCATTAGGTATATTCTGGATTTTCAAATATATATTCTTCATGTTTGCATCCGTATCCATTATTATCAATGGCATATATATTCTCCTGACTCCTATCACACTCATTTTGACTTATTACACAACTCAAATGTACAAGGAACAATCAGGAGGAACCTTTAGCTTTATGAGAGCATGGATATTTGGTGTTTTGCTGTATTTCTTTGCTGCACTTTTAGTCTCTATCCCCCATTATATTTATTACGAATATGTAGCAGGTCCAGGCTTTCTAACAGATGTATTTGAGCAGGCAAAAAGGACTATGGAAACACTAAAAGTAGACCCACAGATATTGATGCGCATGGAAGAAATGAATGCTCCTACTCCTATTTCAATGACATTTTACGACATTCTGAATAATACCTTTTATGGTATTATATTCTCTATGCCCGTAGCTATCCTGAACGCTGGTAAAAAAACACCCCAATCTTTTAATTCGAATAAAACCGAAGATCAAGAATAATGGATATATCTGTAGTCATACCCCTATATAATGAAGCGGAATCAATTCCTGAATTATATGTATGGATTGAACGTGTTATGAAAGAAAACCGGTTCACTTACGAAGTCATTTTTGTAGATGACGGAAGCACAGACAATTCCTGGGAAATTATAGAGAACCTCCGTTCAAAAACAGACTGTATAAAAGGTATTAAATTCCGCCGGAATTATGGGAAGTCTCCGGGATTACACTGTGGGTTTCAGAAAGCACAGGGAGAAGTCGTAATTACAATGGATGCCGACCTGCAGGATAGTCCGGATGAAATACCGGAATTATACCGGATGATAAAAGAAGAAAATTACGATGTAGTATCCGGATGGAAAAAGAAACGGTATGATCCGCTTCCCAAAACAATCCCCACTAAACTATTTAATGCTACAGCCCGTAAATTCTCCGGAATATATCTGCACGATTTCAATTGTGGGTTAAAAGCCTATAAAAATGTAGTCATTAAAAATATCGAAATCTACAACGATATGCACCGGTATATTCCCTACCTGGCTAAAATTGCCGGTTTCAATAAAATCGGAGAAAAAGTAGTGCAGCACCAGGCGCGTAAATACGGTACAACAAAATTCGGTTTAGACCGTTTCATTAATGGCTATCTCGACCTTATTACATTATGGTTTACTTCCCGGTTTGGAAAAAAGCCGATGCACTTTTTCGGATTATGTGGAAGTATCATGTTCGTCATTGGCTTTATAGCACTTATAGTTGTACTAACAGCTAAATTGTTATCTATTATTTCAGGAGATTTAAGACCTTTAGTCACAAATTCTCCTTATTTTTATATCGCATTAACGGGTATGATAATGGGTACACAATTATTTCTGGCCGGTTTTCTCGGCGAACTCATCTCCCGCAATGCTCCTAAACGAAATACTTATAAGATAGAAGAAGAAATATGAATCTGCTTGAACTTTCCCGCAAACGTTGTTCTATCCGGAGTTATCAAACCCGGGAAATAGAAGAAGAAAAGCTTAATTATATTCTTGAAACTGCACGTTTGGCCCAATCAGCCGTAAATTATCAACCATGGTATTTTCTGGTAATCAAAGAGGAGGCAAACAGGGAAAAAGTCATCGAATGCTACCCTCGTACGTGGATGAAACCTACCCCACTCTATATCGTGGTATGTGGGGATCATAACCAATCCTGGAAAAGGGCCGGCGACGGAAAAGACCATCTGGATATAGATGCCGGTATCGTAACCGAACATATTTGTCTGGCTGCTGCAGAACTGGATTTAGGCTGTTGTTGTGTATGTAACTTTAATAAAGAATTGTTCTGTGAGCGATTTAATCTTCCGGAACATATTGAACCCATAGCGATTATACCCATAGCCTATCCTACGGACCCTGAATTATTTACGACTACCCCGAAAAAACGAAAGCCCATGGAAGAACTGGTCATTCGGGAAACTTTTTAAACCAATATGCTTGAAATCATCTTATTAGCCATCGGATTATCTATGGATAGCCTGGCTGTATCAGTCACCGGTGGTGCTGTCATCCGGGAATGTACCGGAAGAAATATTTTAAAAATAGCGATAGTTATGGGCCTTTTTCAGGCCGGAATGACTGTGATAGGTTACGGATTCGGGAAACATTTGCGTCCTATGTGATTGCTTTTGACCATTGGATTGCATTCCTTTTGTTACTCTATCTGGGAGGTAGTATGATATACGGATGCCTTTTTGGAGAAAAAGATGAAGATAAACAATTTCAATCCGTTAGACATAAAAACGCTACTGGCATTAGCCATAGCAACCAGTATTGACGCATTGGCTATCGGACTGGTATTGGCGTTACAAAATGACCCTATCACGATACGGGCTATTGTTATCGGATTTATCACATTCGCATTCTCAGGTTTTGGTGTCTATTTTGGAAATAGATTCGGGAAAAAAGTCAACATTAAACTGGACCTGATAGGAGGACTTATCCTCATAGCTATTGGTACAAAAACACTATTGGAACATACAGTTTTAGCATGAATAGATTAAGTACGCTTTTACTTTTAATTATATTCGGTATAACTACCGGTTGTTCTGAAAAGAAACAATACATTGAAGAAAGTGGTTCGGTATTTCATACAATTTACCGAATCAAGTATGAATCCACTCATTTTTTGACGGAGAAAATTGATGCAGAGTTTCAGGCATTTAACCTTTCTCTTAATCCTTTCAATCCGCAATCTATTATTACCAAAGTGAACAATAATGAGCCTGTAGAAGTAGATGAATGGTTTATTGAAGTATTCAATAAAGCCCGGGAAGTCTCTGTGCGTACAGAAGGAATATTTGATGCAACCAGTGCACCCCTGATTAATTTATGGGGATTCGGATTCAGCAAAATGGATGAAGTAACGCCGGAAATGGTAGATAGCATCCGGCAATTCGTAGGTTATCAAAAAATCCGGCTGGAAGGAAATAAAGTAATCAAAGAAAATCCCGGAATGATGTTAAACTTCTCTGCTATTGCCAAAGGATATGCCTGTGATGTCATTGCCCGTTTACTGGAACGGGAAGGTGTTGAGAATTACATGATTGAAATCGGAGGTGAATTTGTAGTGAAAGGCGTAAACCAAAATGGTATATGCTGGCGGTTAGGCATTAATAAACCGGAAGATGATATAACCGGCATTTCACATGGTATCGAAGAAGTACTGCAGCCCTGTAAAAAAAGTGGTGTTGCCACATCGGGCGACTATCGCAACTACTACGAAAAAGAAGGAAAAAAATACGGGCATACCATTGACCCCCGTACCGGATACCCGGCCGCCCAGAATATACTAAGCGCAACGATTTTAGCAGATGATTGCATGACTGCTGATGCATATGCCACAGCCTGTATGGCTATGGGACTGGAAAAAGCTGTTGAAAATGCAGACAATATTCCGGAAATCGAATATTTCTTTATCTATGCAGATGAAGAAGGAAAACATCAGGTCAAATATTCAAAAGGACTACTCCCCTATTTACCTAACCGGCAGGAATTAGCCCAATTGGAAAACCTGTAAAGCAGCCTATGAAGCAATTGAACCTGAAATATTATTTCTTCCTCTTTCTCTTAATGATTCCCTGCCATAAAATTATCTCCCAAAATACAGGAAAATATGACTCCATTAAAAAATGGATGCTTCCTTTTCTGCAGGAACAATTTGGAGAAGATATTTCAACTAAACCCGACAGTATCCTCTTTCACAACCTACACTTTTATGGAGAAGCGGATATTTATAATTTAGGCAGAACACAAATCTTCAAAAACTATACCGATGGCCCCTCAGAAGCAGAAAAAGGGACCACTTATTTTTTCATAGGAGAAAACAACACGCATAGTTTACTGGCGGTTGAAGATTCAATCTTTTTTGTAAAGATAAAAAATGAAAATAGTCAATCCTATGTAGCCACATTCTTTAATTTAAGAGGCAAAGCATTTCAAATCTACCATTATACAAACAACTCTTTCCAACAGGTTTTTGACTCCTGGGATGATTCCGGGTATCTGACATATATACCCTTAACAACTTATTCCTGGGAAGTACCGGATCCTTTATTAGGAAGAATCATCAGCCATGTAAAATTTGAAAATACAGATATAAATGGGGATGGCTGGTTAGATATGAAATTCTCCGGAATGATAGAAGCCCCTGATTATGACTTATATAAT
>JAJBTP010000611.1 GCA_020860805.1 Tannerellaceae bacterium
AAAGAAGTAATAAGAAGCCGGGTTGATGCAACAGCTTACAGGGAGTTTATATCCTATTTCCCGAATTTAATTTTTGGTGAAGGATTGAGAGAAAATCAAATATTACTTCCCCGGATACAGCTTACCGATGATTTATTAATAGGCTCCATTGCATGTGAAGAAGAGGATGAATGGATAGAGGATATGTATGCAGTTGGAAAGATTCCGGATTATAAAGGATTAGATGTTTTTATTATAGAAGAGGTTTATCAACGCCAATATGAAGACTCTTATGATAATCATGTGGATGACCGTGTTTTTATGATATTCTTTGAACAGGGAAGTCTAATCTGTAAAAAAGAGAATAAATATAAAGAAATAACTTTGTTTTCAAGATATCATGGAGAAGGAGGAGAGAATTGTTTAAAAAGTTACTTTTTACCGGATACAACTATTATATCTGCCTATTCATTTTCTATCAGTGAGAGTGCTACCGGATTTGTTACTCCCATTCATGGGATTCAGAAATATCATTGGGAAATTGGGTGTAAAGGTGAAGAGTCTCTACTGAAAGTAGATTCTATTCGTTTTTCATCTCCTTTTTTCGAACAGGAAGCTATCTTCAGGGGATTTTCTACTTATCCGACTGAAGAAATAAAAGAATTACTTTTTACAGCAGCTGGATATAGGCATAATGTGCAGTTGTTCACAGATGATATCCGGATTTATTTTTATTGCCATGCGATGGAAGATGGGCTTATAACAGTCTTTGAAACTCAGGATAGAGATGGAAATATCCTGGATAAATATACAGTTGGAGATAGAGTGAACAATCAATATCCGGTAAAACCTCAGGAAGTAGGGAATAACTGGCCTGTTATAGAAACTTCTGATGGAGATATTGTTGTTTAACCCGGATGGCTTTTTTATGCAGGCAATTACTTATACCGGTAAAAAGTAATCCTATCTCCTGTTCTTTTGTTGCCTGCTAATTTCAATGACTTCTGATATTGGTTATAATTATCCTCAGACATAATAATTTGTAAATCTTCCAGAATTATAAAATTCCGGACGGTGTCACACCCATCTCTGTGTATATCAATAATCCGGTTTCTGAACAAATCGGTTTCTATTCGAAAGGTATCCATTCCATCAGTAAAAGGAAGAAGACCCTCAATCCCTTCTGCATATGTAACCGGACCTATACCAGCACCCTCTTGAAGCAAGAGTAACTTCCCGGAAGGCTCATATACATATCTACTTTGAACAACCGTTTGTAAATCACCTACAAATAATAGGTTACCTTCATCATAACCGCCATTTGTATCACCGGAAGGAATCACCATCGTATGTATCCGTTGTGAGATATATCTCACATCTGCACGTACCAGATTATACTCAATCCATTTCTGTCCCTTTCCACATGAAATAAAAAAATGAATTGTAGAACTAATAAAAACGAAGTAAGGAAGTGTTTCATTATGGTTTATATCTTTTTAGTGTAGTCGTGATACAATTCTCTAACGGGTTCAGGGAGGAAAAAGCGGATATCTTTTCCGGCTCCAACAGATTCGCGTATGAAGGTAGAAGATATTTCAATAATAGGAGCATTTACTTTTTTTACTAAAGGATATTGCTCAGGTATATTAATTTTGTAATTTAAACGGGGATATACCAGCACCGGATAGGTAGTAAGAAGTTTTCTATAGTCTTTCCAACGCTTTATCAGATTCCAGTTATCAGCTCCGATAATTAACTGAAACTGATGGTCAGGATAAGCTTTTTCCAGGGCTTGTAAGGTATCTATTGTGTAGGAAGGTACAGGTAAATGAAATTCAAAATCACTGGCTTTGAAATGAGGATAACCATCTATAGCAGCTTTCACCATTATCAGACGTTTATTATTATCCAGTAAATCATTCTTTTCTTTTAATGGGTTCTGGGGAGTAACAACAAACCATACTTCATCCAGTTCTTCATATTCACAAAGCCAGTTGGCTAAAGCCAGATGACCTATATGGATAGGATTGAATGAACCGGAAAAGATGCCTGTTTTTATCATTCTGCAAGGAATTGTTTGATTACTTCCAGTGTTTCCTGTTGTGCCTTTTCCAATTCATCATTTACGATGATTATATCAAAGCGTGGAGCAAAACTCAATTCGTATTCTGCTTTTGCTATCCGGCTTTCAATTACATCCGGTGCATCAGTACCCCGGCCGGTAAGCCGTTTCCGTAGTTCTTCTATTCCCGGAGGTTGTATAAAAATAGAAAGTGCACGGTCTCCGTAGTAGTTTTTTATGTTACATCCTCCTACAACATCTACATCAAAAATAACGTTATGACCTTCTTCCAGAATACGCTCTACTTCGCTTTTGAGTGTGCCGTAAAAACGATCTGTGTAGACTTCCTCATATTCCAGAAAATGATCATCAGCAATTCGGGTACGGAATTCTTCCGGTGAAAGAAAATAGTATTCCACACCATGTTGTTCGATTCCGCGGGGAGAGCGGCTGGTTGCTGAAATAGAAAAGCAGAGGTCCAGATTCTGAGTCAAAAGATAATTAATAATTGTTGATTTACCTGACCCTGAAGGAGCTGAAAAAATAATCAGTTTACCAGCCATAGCTTATAATACGTTTAGAATCTGTTCTTTAATTTGTTCGAGTTCATCTTTCATACGTACTACAACCTGTTGCATGCCCGCATGATTACTTTTTGAACCTAATGTATTAATTTCCCGGCCTATCTCCTGTACAATAAAACCTAATTTCTTTCCCTGGGAAGAACCATTTTCCATAGTATTGATGAAGTATTTCAGGTGATTCTCTAACCTTGTTTTTTCTTCATTTACATCCAGCTTTTCAATATAATAAATCATCTCCTGTTCAAACCGGTTTTTATCGTAATCAGTCGATGCAACCTTCTCCAGATTATCCATAATCCGGGTTTTTATTTTTTCCAGTCGTTCACCTTCATATTGTTCAACCTCTTTCAGGAGAATACCAATATTTTCTATTTTGGTACGGAACAGATTTTCTAACATCTGGCCTTCCTGACGCCGGAAATCTTCCAGTTGGGTAATGGCAGCATCTATAGCTCCCTGTATCTGTTGCCATTCAGCTTCATCCGGTTGAGGTGCATCCGATTTAATTGTATCCGGCAGTCTTAATAAAGTCTGGAACCAATCAGCAGGTACGGGAACATTTAACTTTTCTGATAACTCTTTAATCTGCAGATAATAATTTTCCACTGCATGTTGATTGATATGGGTTGGTGTATCTTTCCCTATGTATTCCACAGAAACATTAAACTCTATTTTCCCTCTTTCCAATGAACGAAGCAGTTGGGAACGTATTTGCATCTCCATTTCTTTATATACGGTGGGGATGCGGGTGGATAGGTCTAACTGTTTACTGTTGAGAGCTTTTATCTCAATGGTTACCTTTTTGGATGGTAGTTCGGCGGTAACTTTTCCGAAACCGGTCATGGACTGAATCATTCCTACGTAATTTTTGTATAAAAGTAATTTTTTTATTTCAAGTACAGGCTTCAATCCTATTTAAAATGTACTTTTGTACCCTGTAATACAAAATGTAAATATCAAGGTATGCCCTCTATAATTCATATTGAAACGTCCACCAATGTATGTTCTGTTGCTCTTTCTGTTGATAATAAAGTGCTTTTTGAAAAAGTATCTTTCGAAGGACCTTCGCATGCTGCTTTAGCCGGAGTATTTGTAGAAGAAGCTATCCGGTGCCTCAAAGAAAAGAATTTGAAACCAGACGCTATTGCTGTAAGCGGCGGACCAGGTTCCTATACCGGTTTACGTATTGGCGTTTCATTAGCTAAAGGACTTTGTTTCGGATATGATATACCCTTAATACCAATTCATACGTTGGAAATTATTACTTCACAGGCTATCTGTGAAAATAAAAGCAATCCGGATTATCTGTATTGCCCGATGCTGGACGCCCGTCGTATGGAAGTCTATTCGGCTCTTTATGATGTAAATCTGCAACCGGTTCGTCAAACAGAAGCTGAAATTATAGATGAAACAAGTTATGCAGAATTATTATCCGGACAGAAAATTTGTTTTTTTGGAAATGGGGCAGAGAAGTGTAAACCGGTCATTACAAGTCCGAATGCTCTCTTTATAGATAAAGTTGTACCATTGGCAACTAATATGGTTGAACTGGCCGAAAAAGCATTTCAGAAAAAGCAGTTTGCAGATACCGCTTATTATGATCCTTTTTACCTGAAAGATTTTGTAGCTACTGTAGCAAAAAATAAAGTACTGGGAGAACGCTGAAATAAGGGAACAGTAACAATTTCCTCTTTTATCTTGAATATAGAGT
>JAJBTP010000276.1 GCA_020860805.1 Tannerellaceae bacterium
TTTTTTTGTATAAAAGAGTCTATGAAATCCCGAAGAAACGAAAACATTCAATAAAATCAATAAATAATTAGTAACCCTGAATTAGTTATGTCAAAAAGTGGAATTAAAAAAGTGATCGTGTTAGGATCCGGTGCTTTGAAAATCGGGCAGGCAGGCGAGTTTGATTACTCCGGTTCACAAGCTTTAAAAGCTTTACAGGAGGAAGGCATCAGTACAGTACTGCTTAATCCGAACATTGCAACAATCCAGACATCGGAAGGTATTGCAGATAAAGTTTATTTCCTCCCGATCACTCCTTATTTTGTAGAGGAAGTTATTAAAAAAGAACAACCGGATGGTATTTTACTGGCTTTTGGTGGCCAGACTGCGTTAAATTGTGGAACGCAGCTTTATACTGACGGCACATTAGCTAAATACGGGGTTAAAGTTCTGGGTACTTCTGTAGAAGCTATTATGAATACGGAAGACCGTGATTTATTTGTAAAGAAACTGGATGAAAAAGATATTAAGACTCCGGTAAGCCAGGCGGTAGAAAGTATGGAAGATGCAATGGCCGCTGCTAATCGCATCGGGTTTCCGGTGATGATTCGTTCGGCCTATGCATTAGGCGGTTTAGGAAGTGGGATCTGTAAAGATGAAACTGAATTACGTACCCTGGCTCAGAGCGCTTTTGCTTACTCTTCTCAGATTTTGGTGGAAGAATCACTAAAAGGATGGAAAGAAATTGAGTTTGAAGTAATTCGTGATAAGAATGACCATTGTTTTACAGTAGTAAGCATGGAAAACGTAGATCCACTGGGTGTACATACCGGAGAAAGTATTGTAGTTGCTCCGACCTGTTCTTTGACAGATGAAGAATTGAAAATGCTTCAGGAATTATCTATCAGAACTATTCGTCACCTGGGTATTGTGGGAGAATGTAATATCCAGTATGCATTTAATTCTGATACGAATGATTATCGTGTAATTGAAGTAAATGCCCGTTTAAGCCGCTCTTCAGCATTGGCATCTAAAGCAAGTGGTTACCCCATTGGCTTTTGTTGCTGCCAAACTGGCATTGGGATATGGTCTGGACGAAATTGGTGAAATGGGTACGCCCAACTCAGCATATAAAGCACCGGAAGTAGATTATATGATTGTGAAGATTCCCCGTTGGGATTTAACGAAATTTGTTGGAGTAAGCCGCCAGATTGGTTCAAGTATGAAATCAGTCGGTGAAATCATGTCAATCGGTAAAAGTTTCGAAGAAATTATGCAGAAAGGTCTACGAATGATTGGACAGGGAATGCATGGTTTTGTAGGAAATAAAGAACTGGAATTTGACAATCTGGATGAAGAGTTGGCTAACCCTACTGATTTACGAATCTTTGCTATAGCCGAAGCTTTTGAAAGAGGTTATACTGTGGACCGTATCCATGAACTGAGTAAAATAACCCATTGGTTTCTGGAAGGATTAAAAAATATTGTAGATTACAGTAAAGTTTTGTCCGGTTATAATGCAATAGAGGAAATTCCGGTAGAAGTAATGAAAGAAGCTAAACGTTTAGGTTTCTCAGATTTCCAGATTGCCCGATTTGTAGAAGACCCGACCGGAAACATGGAAAAAGAAAATATCCGTGTACGTAATTTACGTAAAAAGATGGGTGTTTTACCAAGTGTAAAACGTATTAACACCATTGCATCGGAACATCCGGATTTGACTAACTATCTTTATATGACTTATGATGGTAGTGAGCATGATATTCCTTACTATACGAATGATAAGAATGTAATCATTTTGGGTTCAGGCGCATACCGTATCGGCTCTTCGGTTGAATTTGACTGGTGCTCGGTAAATGCTGCGCAAACGGCCCGTAAATTGGGATATAAATCCATTATGATCAATTATAATCCGGAAACAGTTTCTACCGATTATGATATGTGTGACCGGCTTTATTTTGATGAACTGTCACTGGAACGTGTAATGGATGTGATTGATCTGGAAATGCCTAAAGGGGTTATCGTTTCAGTAGGAGGACAGATACCTAATAACCTGGCAATGAAATTATATCGTCAGCAGGTTCCGATTCTGGGTACTTCTCCACTTTCAATAGACCGTGCGGAAAATCGTCATAAATTCTCAGCTATGCTCGATACACTGAATATTGACCAGCCATGTTGGGCAGAATTGAGTAGTATGGCAGAAATAGATGCATTTATTGAAAAAGCAGGTTTCCCGATTCTGATACGTCCATCGTATGTATTAAGTGGAGCAGCTATGAATGTTTGTTATAATAAAGAACAAATGGTGGAATTCCTTGAGGTAGCTGCTAAAGTATCCAAAGAACATCCTGTAGTTGTTTCGGAATTCCTTCAGGGTGCTAAGGAAATTGAGTTTGACGCGGTTGCAATGAATGGTGAGGTCGTTGAATATGCTATTTCTGAACATATAGAATTTGCCGGAGTTCACTCGGGAGATGCTACTTTGGTTTTCCCGGCTCAGAAAATTCACATTGAAACAGCCAACCGGGTAAAGAAAATCAGTAAAAAGATTGCAAAAGAATTGAATATCAGCGGTCCGTTTAATATTCAGTTTTTGGCTAAAAACAATGATGTAAAGGTAATAGAGTGTAACCTGCGTGCTTTACGTAGCTTCCCATTTGTATCCAAAGTTCTGAAACGTAACTTTATTGAAACGGCTACCCGTATTATGTTGGATGCACCTTATTCTAAACCGGATAAAAGTGCATTTGATATAGAATGGATTGGTATTAAGGCTTCTCAGTTCTCGTTTGCCCGTTTGCATAAAGCCGATCCGGTATTAGGAGTAGATATGAGTTCTACGGGCGAGGTAGGTTGTATTGGAGATAACTTCAACGAAGCATTACTTTCTGCAATGATAGCAGTAGGAAATACCATTCCGGGTAGGAATGTACTGGTTTCTTCCGGTGCAGCCAAAAGTAAAGTAGAACTGCTGGAATCATGCCGTCTGTTAGACAGGAAAGGTTATCATTTATATGGTACGGCCGGTACAGCCGGATTCCTGAATAATAATGGAATCAAAGCTACAGCCGTGAGCTGGCTGGATGAAGAAGGAGAGTTGAATATTATGGATATGTTTACTAATCATGCATTTGATTTGGTAGTGAATATACCTAAAGATCATAGTGCACGGGAATTGACAAACGGATATAAAATTCGTCGTGCAGCTATTGACCATAATATTCCGTTGATAACAAATGCTCGTTTAGCAAGCGCTTTTATAGATGCTTTCTGCAATATGACGGAAGCAGATATTCAAATAAAAAGCTGGCAGGAATATTGATTTCTGTTCTACTAAATAAAGAAGCATCCTTCATAGTGGGATGTCTCTTTTTCTCTTCTTTTTTATCCACGACCTTAACTGTTACCTAACCTGAAGATAGAAATATTCTCAACAAACTAAATTTAAGAATGATTTTCAAATGCCATTTAACTATAAAACGGTTTATTTTATTCCTGTTTTTATTTATCTCTCCTTGTTTGTCTGCAGCAGCGGGTAGTGATTTCTCTCAGCTACCGGTATCTTCCTGGTATAACAGCCTGTGGGCATATGCCGTTTATCTTTTTTTGATATGGTTGATTATCTTTTTAACGATGCGTATACATCTGCGGAATCAACAAAGGCGTATTCGAAAACAAAAAGAAGCTGACAGACATGCAGAGGAGGTACGTTTGCAGGAAATGAGGCAGGAAATGCTGGAACAGGAACTAAAGAATAAAACCCATGAATTAATGCTGCAAACATCTCTTTTAGTCCGGAAAAGCCGTATAATGCATGAGTTGCTGGAAGAATTAGAAAACCAAAAAGAGACTATGGGAGAGCGCTATCCTAATAAATTGTATCGCCGGATGAAAAACATGATAGAAGGTTCTTTAAACGATCAGAATGATTGGCTTGCATTTGAAACTTATTTCAATAATGCACATCATGATTTTATACAACGTTTGCAACAGCAATATGATGAACTTACACCGGCCGATATACGTATATGCTGTTTAATCCGCATGAATCTTTCTACAAAAGAGATTGCTTCTGTGTTAAATATTTCAGTACGGGCTGTAGAATTAAGACGGTATCGTTTACGTAAACGTATGAATCTGGATGGAGATGTGAGCCTTCCTGACTATTTGATTGGCTTCTGATTTATAAGATTTTCTGTTTTTATAAGTTCTTGTTTATGAATTTTTTATGGTTGATAATTTGATATAAGAGAAAGGGATGATGTACTGTTCCCGGAGCGATTTAACATCCTTGAGAAAATGTTGTAGTATTTAATTTTCGGTCAATTTTTTTGTATTTCTGTTTCTTTGTGC
>JAJBTP010000228.1:0-2698 GCA_020860805.1 Tannerellaceae bacterium
ATATAGAATATATTTCATTTTTAATTCTGTTTTCATTCTGAAAAAAGTAATCTTTATTATACTTTTGTAGATTGGAACGGATTTCTATATATTTCAAAAGGGGATGACAAAGATTTTCTTTACTGAACAGGTCAAAATACTGGATCAATATACGATTACGAATGAGCCTATTCTCCCGATAGATTTGGTGGAGAGAGCTGCAACTCTGTTTTTACACGAGTTTTGTCGCCGTTTTTCAAAGCAAAAACGTATTGTAGTATTTGCCGGACAAGGTAATAACGGTGCAGATGCTCTGGCAATAGCACGTCTTTTAAAAGAGGAATCCTATAAAGTTGAAACATATCTCCTCAATCCGTCAGAACATTTATCTGTCGAATGTGAAATCAACAAAGAACGTTTATTAGGGTTTCCCAATCATCACCTTACCGAAGTAATCGCTGATTTTACTCCTCCTGCATTAAACGAACAGGACGTTGTTATCGATGGGTTATTTGGTTCCGGACTGAACCGTCCTTTAACAGGAGGATTTGCAGCAGTAGTTAATTATATTAATCAGGCTCCGTCCACTATTGTATCGATAGATATTCCATCCGGCTTATTTGGAGAAGATAATCGAAATAATGATCCGGATGCGATTATAAAGGCAGATATTACCTTATCTTTCGGCTTTCCAAAATTATCCTTCCTTTTTCCTGAAAATGAAATGTATGTCGGAGACTGGAAAGTATTGGATATTAATATTCACCCGGATATTATCCATTCTACACAAACTCCTTATTCTCTGATTACCGAAGAAGATATTTCGAGTCATCTTATCAAACGAAAAAAGTTTTCTCATAAGGGGACGTTTGGCCATGCTTTACTTATTGCCGGTTCACGGGGTAAAATGGGAGCTGCTCTTCTTTCAGCAAAAGCGTGCCTGCATGCAGGTGCCGGGATGTTAACGGCCCATATCCCCCGTTGCGGAGAGACTATTCTCCAGACAGCCTTTCCTGAATGTATGGTAAGTCTGGATAAACATGAAGATTTTTTTACTCAGGTCCCGGATTTACGTATTTATGACGCTATTGGTATCGGTCCCGGATTAGGCAAACGGCTGGAATCATCCAGTGCAATGGAACACCTGCTACAATATGCAATAAAGCCACTTGTAATAGATGCAGATGCACTCAATCTGATTGCGGCAAATCTGGACTTATTTAACCGCATACCTAAAAGAAGTATTTTAACTCCTCACCCTAAAGAGTTTGACAGGCTGGCCGGTAAAAGTAGTTCCGGATATGAACGACTGATGAAAGCAAAAAGCTATGCAGAACAAAACAAGTTCATCGTTATCCTTAAAGGAGCCTACACAGCAATTTGCACACCTGAAGGAAATGTCTATTTTAATTCCACAGGCAATCCGGGTATGGCAACAGCCGGTAGCGGAGATATTCTAACCGGTATCATTCTGGGATTATTGGCTCAGGGATATCACCCGGAGGTTGCAGCTGATATAGGTGTTTATTTACATGGTGTAGCAGGTGACCTGGCAGCCGTTTATAGTTCAGAAGAAAGTATGGTATCCGGAGATATAATAGCTATGCTGGGAAAGGCTTTTAAACAAATCAGATAAAAAATCCATTTTTTTACCCCAAACGTATATAGTTAAAACCCTAATTAAACAATCAAAACAACTTAAAGGGGTTTGTTAACTAATGAAATATTCATTAGTTTTGTAAAATTGTTTACTATAGGACATTAATGAACTTTGGGATATGAAACACCTACTTATAATAACATCTCTGCTACTATCCGGCACCCTGATAGCTCAGACAAAAGTTATCAAACATACTGCCGTGAAAAGTAATAATTATGGTATTACTTACTCTTTACCTAAAACCTCACTTCTCGTACGGGCTGAAGTTACTAAAGTAACCTGTGAAGCTGGCCCTTACTATAAATTTGCAGAAAAGTACCTGGGTGTTAAAGATGCTGTTGCAGAAGATAAGGTGTATTACGAATTAGGAAAAGTAACCCTGACTAATAAAGGCATTCCGGATCCTGATCAAACATACATGATTGAGTTCAAAGCCGGTACTGTTACTCCTTATACTTATCTGACTGAAGATGGTTTATTGTGTACAATTAATGCTGATTACCTACCGGATGAAAAGTACAGTTCAGGGACACAGCAAACTGAATCTTCACAACAAACATTTAACCCGGCAGTATTACCGGAAGAATTATTATTGGCCGGCAATACGACCCGTGAAGCTGAAATTGCAGCCAGACAAATTTACCGCATACGTGAGAGCCGACTCAATATTATAACCGGCGAAGCTGATAATATTCCCCCGGACGGCGAAGCAATGCGATTGATTATGGAACAACTGGATGCACAGGAAAAAGCGTTAACCACGCTCTTTACCGGTTCCATTGTAAAAGAGACTTCTTATCAGGAATTTCAGATAATTCCCTATGATAATATTGAACGGGATGTACTATTCCGTTTTTCTAACCTTTTAGGAATCCTGGAACCCGATGACTTGGGAGGTGTACCTGTATATATAAACCTGAAAGCTACAGAACGGACTTCTGCTATGGAAAGTAAAGAAGCAGAAAAGAAGCAAAAATCACTAAAGGGAGTCGTTTACAATCTCCCTGGCAAAGCTAACGTCGAAATTTTTATTCATAAAAATATAATATTAAAAGGAGA
>JAJBTP010000228.1:2708-4325 GCA_020860805.1 Tannerellaceae bacterium
AGTTCAGGTTGTGCAATTCGGAACCCGTGAAGGATTAGCCCCTGTTATGTTTGAAGATAAAAAAGCTCCTGTAAAAGTATATTTCTATCCGGAAACCGGTGCACTAAAACAGATTATTCAATAATGTAAAACTTATAAAACACAAAAACACATGTTTGACAAACATCCCAAAGGTTTATTAGCCGCTGCCTTAGCAAATATGGGAGAACGCTTCGGGTTCTATACCATGATGGCAATTTTAGTTCTTTTCCTTCAGGCCAAGTTCGGATTAAATGGTAAAGATGCTGGTATTATCTATTCAGTCTTTTATTTTTCAATCTATATCCTTGCTTTTGTCGGAGGTCTGATTGCCGATAAAACAAAAAACTACAAAGGAACCATTTTAACAGGATTAGTCGTTATGGCATTGGGTTATCTGTTGATCGCTATTCCAACTCCAACCCCTGTTCCTAATAAAACGTTGTTCTTAACGATTACCTGTGCCGGTTTATTTATTATTGCATTTGGTAATGGTCTTTTTAAAGGAAACCTGCAGGCACTTGTTGGTCAGATGTATGATAATGAGAAATACAGTAAAATGCGTGACAGTGGTTTCTCACTTTTTTATATGTTTATTAATGTTGGGGCTATATTTGCACCTATGGCTGCCGTACAGGTCAGAAACTGGTGGCTGGCTAAACATGGACTGGGTTATGATGCAGGATTACCTGAGTTATGTTACGGTTATCTGGAACAAACATTAGCCCCTGCTGATGTACAGAAATTTTCTGATTTAGCTTCTACTGTTTCAGGTTCTACTGTTTCTGATTTGAGTGTATTTGCCAATGAATATCTGAATGTATTTACAACCGGTTTCCATTACGCATTTGGAGTTGCTATTCTGGCCATGGGTATTTCATTGGTAATTTATCTTATCAATAAAAAAAGATTTCCGGACCCAAGTAAAAAAGTAGTTGTTAAAGACACGACTTCTACTGTTGTTGAAATGGATGCGGCAGAAATCCGTCAACGTTTATATGCTCTTTTCGCAGTATTTGGTGTGGTTATTTTCTTTTGGTTCTCGTTCCATCAGAACGGATTGACATTAACATTCTTTGCTAAAGAGTATACTGAACTGAACTTATTAGGATTTAGCATTTCAGCTGAACTCTTCCAGTCACTAAATCCTATTTTCGTTGTTGCTCTATCACCTCTTGTGATGGCTCTGTTCGAATGGCAATCATCAAAAGGCAAAGAACCTTCTACCCCTAAGAAAATTGCGATAGGTATGGGTATTGCTGCTTTTGCTTATATAGTTATGGCTGTTGGTTCTTATATGGGTAATTTGCCTCTACATGCTGAAGTTGTAGGAACTTCACCGGTAAAAGTAACACCCTGGTTACTTATTATCACTTATTTTATATTAACAGTTGCAGAATTATATGTATCACCACTGGGTATTTCTTTCGTATCAAAAGTAGCTCCTCCTCAATATCAGGGAATCATGCAGGGTGGATGGTTAGGAGCCACAGCGCTGGGTAACCAGTTGCTTTTCATCGGAGCCATTCTATACGAATCCATTCCTATCTGGCTCACATGGACGGTATTCGTTGTAGCCTGTTTAATCTCTATGTGTAC
>JAJBTP010000447.1 GCA_020860805.1 Tannerellaceae bacterium
TAGGTGGCTTTTTGAGGAATCACAATGGCATCCTGTATGTTGTGAGGAATTAACTGGACTCCTGTCCCTCCTCTGCGTAACATGCGTGTATCGTTCCTGAAGGTGGCACGCAGATTAACGGCTCCGGTTGACGAGTTGATTACTCCGCTGACTGTTTCTATTTTTCCTTTCTGTGGATACATAGTTCCGTCTGCCAATTGTAGTTCTACCGGTGGGAGGTGGGATACCAGGGTTTGCTGGCTTTCTCCCTGCCGTGTCAGCTGAAGTAACTGTTTCTCGGTCAGTGAAAAATATACAAATACGGAAGATATATCCGATACAGTGGTCAGGGGTTCGGTTGTGGATGAGCTGACCAGGCTTCCTACCCGGAAAGGAATGGTTCCTACTACGCCATCGACCGGACTGGTGATGGTTGTATAGGATAGATTATTGCGGGCGCTTAATAATTGTGCCTGTGCCTGTTGGACTTGTGCCTGTTGGCTGTCATAATTATTGGAAGCGGTTTGTAGTTCAAAATCACTAATGATGTTTTGATTATATAAATCCTGTTTACTGGAAAGGGTGAGACGGGATGTTTCCAGGGCGGCCTGTGCTACATTGACATTGGCCTGTGCGGCCGCTACGGCTGCCTGGTATTCAACAGGGTCCAGCTTAAAAAGTGGCTGGTCTTTTTTACTACATCTCCTTCGTCTACTAATAACTGAGTAATAAAGCCTGCTATTTTAGGGCGGATTTCGATATCCTGTATTCCCCGGATAACGGCCGGATAAGAGCTGTTTAATTCGGTACTGGTTGGCTGTACAGTAATGACAGCATATTCTTTTACCTGGTTGGCCTGTGCTGCCATGGCTTTTTCCTGCTCTTCTTTCTTTTTACAGGCTGTTGTAAGAAAGAAACATACAGGTAAAAGCAGTACTATGCCGGCTATTTTGTTATGTACGGTTGTTTTCATATTCATTTGCAAAAACATCTATAAAATAAAGAAAGAGGGTGTTTTGTTGCGGTTATTTATTTAATTATGGTTAAGTCGCAACTTTTTTATCGTTATTTTTGCCAGGATAATAATTTGGTATATATTTGCGATGTGTTCGTGCACACTCAAGTTTAATAGAGAGGATAATTTATGAATAAAAATTATAGAATTAAAGATATTGCAGCCATGGCCGGGGTTTCGACCGGTACGGTAGACCGTATTCTTCATAACAGGGGTAAGGTATCTATTGAGGCCCGGGAGAAGGTAGATAAGGTATTGAAAGAAATAGATTACCAGCCAAACCTGATTGCCCGTTCACTGGCATTGAAAAAGAAATATCATTTTATAACGGTTATTCCTCATTATACACCGGGCGAATATTGGGAAATGTTGAATAAGGGGATTGAACAGGCCGAAAAGGAGTTGTTCAGTTACAATGTGGAGGTGGAGCGCCTTTGCTTTAATCAGTATGATAAGCATTCGTTTGATGAATTGATTCCTGAAATCCTGGAAAAAGAGTGCCAGGGAGTAGTGATTGCTACGTTAATAAAAGAGAGTGTGTTGGACTTGACCCGCCGGTTGGATGAGCGGGAAATACCTTATGTTTTTATTGATGCTCAGATTGAGGGAGCGAATCCGGTTACTTATTACGGTACGCATTCGTATGATTCGGGTTATATTGCCGGGCGGCTGCTTTTTGACCGTATTAGCCAGGCGGAGGATATTGCTGTGTTCCGTTTTTTGAGAAGAGGAGATTTTCATTCCACGCAGGTTTCTAACCGTGAACGGGGATTCCGGACTTATTTAGAGGAGAAAGGACATGAGGGACGTATTATCCCTTTGTCTTTACATGCGGATGATGATGAAAATAACAAACAGTTACTAAAAGAACTTTTTGAGAAATATCCTCACCTTCAAAAGGGGATTATTTTTAATTCACGGGCGTATCTGATATGTGATTATTTACAGGAGTTTCCGGCAGTGCAGTTTAATCTGATTGGGTATGATGTGCTGGATGCGAATGTGAACTATTTGCAGGAGGGAGTCATAACCCATCTGATTGCCCAACGTCCGGAAGTACAGGGAGTAAATAGTATTAAAGCTTTGTTCCGTTATCTGGTATTAAAGGAAACGGTTGATAAAATAAACTACATGCCTATTGATATTTTGATTAAAGAGAATATTCCATATTATAACAACTATATCTGACAAATAATGAACAATCTTTTTAGTGTAAACGGTAAAGTAATTCTGTTAACCGGCGGAAGCGGAATTTTAGGTGCCTGTATGGCAAAGCATCTGGCTCGTGAAGGAGCCCGGGTAGTTATGCTTGACCGGAATGAAGAACTGGGAAAACAAGTAGCTGATGAAATTAAAGCAGATGGAGGTGAAGCTATATTCCTCTATTGCGATGTATTGCAGAAAGAAATTCTGGAAAAGAACCGGGAAGATATTCTTTCTTCTTATGGGGCTATTGATGTACTGGTGAACCTGGCGGGTGGAAATATGGCAGGGGCTACCATTCCTCCTGATAAAACTATTTTTGATTTGGATATTGAGGCTTTCCGGAAAGTAGTAGACCTGAATTTGTTTGGTACTGTTTTACCTACAGTTGTATTTGCAAAGGCAATGGTAGACCGGAAAAAGGGGTGTATTATTAATATCTCTTCCGAATCGGCTTTACGTCCGTTGACCCGTGTTGTGGGATATGGTTGTGCCAAGGCTGCCGTAAGTAATTTTACACAGTATATGGCGGGTGAACTGGCTACTAAGTTTGGTGAAGGACTACGTGTAAATGCCATTGCTCCGGGCTTTTTCCTGACAGATCAGAACCGTGCCCTTATGAGTAATCCGGACGGAACCCCAACAGACCGTTGTAAAACCATTGTAGCTCATACACCGTTTGGCCGTTTGGGTGAAGCAGAAGAACTACTGGGTACGCTTCAATGGCTGGCCAGTGACGCATCTACCTTTGTAACCGGAACAGTTATTCCTGTAGACGGTGGATTTGATGCTTTTTCAATTTAAATAAAAAAGTAGTTAGTAGCTGGTAGTTAGTAGAACGTTCGTTTCACTCACTTAGTAGAACTCTTTTCTACTAACTACCAACTACTAACTACCAACTACTGAAAAAAGAAATATGTTTTTATGTGAACAAACCTGGCGCTGGTATGGGCCAAATGATCCGGTTAGTCTGGCTGATATTTGCCAGGCAGGAGCAACCGGTATTGTGACTGCTCTTCACCATATTCCGAATGGGGAAGTATGGACTTTGGAAGAGATTGAGAAACGCAAAGCAATGATTGAAGATGCCGGTTTACGCTGGAGTGTCGTGGAGAGTGTTCCGGTACATGAATATATTAAAACGCAGACCGGAGATTTTCAAAAGTTTATAGAGAATTATAAAGAGAGTATCCGCAATTTGGGTACAGCCGGAATAAAAACGGTAACATATAATTTTATGCCTGTTCTGGACTGGACACGTACAGACCTGGCGTATACAATGCCTGACGGCTCCAAAGCACTTCGTTTTGAAAAGGCTGCTTTTATGGCGTTTGATCTTTTTATTCTTCAACGGCCGGAGGCTGAACAGGAATATACGGAAGAAGAAAAAGCAAAGGCAAAGACCCACTTTGCACAAATGGATGAGGCGGAAAAGCATTTGTTAACCCGTAATATGATTGCCGGGTTACCGGGTTCGGAGGAGAGTTTCACTATTGAACAGTTTCGTGCTGAGTTACTCCGCTATAAAGATATTGATGCTGAAAGATTACGTTCTAACCTGGTTTATTTCCTGCGGGAAATTACACCTGTTGCTGATGAAGCTGGCGTGCGCATGGTAATTCATCCGGACGACCCTCCTTATTCTATTCTTGGATTGCCTCGTATTCTAAGTACTGAGGCAGATTTTGCCCGGTTGATAGAAGAGGTTCCAAGCCAGAGTAATGGTCTGTGTCTATGTACCGGATCCTTTGGTGTACGCAGTGATAATGACCTGGCCGGTATAATGGAGCGTTTCGGAGATAGAATTGATTTTGTTCATTTCCGTAGTACACAGCGGGATGAAGAAGGAAACTTCTATGAAGCGAATCATCTGGAAGGGGATGTGGATATGTATGGAGTGATGAAGGCATTGCTGGAATTACAACAACGCCGCGGATGTTCTATTGCGATGCGTCCGGACCATGGTCATCAGATGATTGATGATTTGAAAAAGAAAACCAATCCTGGATATTCCTGTATTGGCCGTTTAAGAGGACTGGCTGAGTTACGGGGCCTGGAAATGGGAATAGCAAAAACGGTATGGAATAAAGATAAATAATAAACGTGTATAGATAAATAC
>JAJBTP010000156.1 GCA_020860805.1 Tannerellaceae bacterium
TCTTTATACTTTCATTATTGTATGGATAAATAAAAATAGAGGATGTTTACCGGAATCTATCCGGCAAAAGGGATAAAAAGAACAATATACTTCATAAAATAGACTTAGTTGGGCTGCAAATATAGGAAAAACTGACAATTGTCAATTGTCAATTGTCAATTGTTTCCTACTTTTGCGTAACAAACAATTAGGAAACACAAATGCCTTTAAATTTACAGAAAAACTTACCGGCAATTGAATTGCTCAAAAAAGAGCAAATATTTGTTATGGATTCATTACGGGCATCCGAGCAGGATATCCGTCCGCTTCGTGTCGTAATTCTGAATTTGATGCCAATCAAGATAACCACTGAAACAGATTTGATTCGGTTGTTAAGTAATTCGCCTTTGCAGATTGAAATTGATTTTATGAAAATCAAAGGACATACGCCTAAGAATACTCCGATTAAACATATGCAGGAGTTCTATAAGGAGTTCGACGAGATGGCAGAGGATTATTACGATGGTATGATAGTAACAGGTGCGCCGGTAGAGCAGATGGATTTTGAGGCAGTGAATTACTGGGAGGAAATTACCGGTATTTTCGACTGGGCCCGTACGCATGTGACCTCTACCTTATATATTTGTTGGGCAGCCCAGGCAGGCTTGTATCATTTTTACAATGTTCCTAAATACCCGTTACCTTCCAAGATGTTTGGCGTATTCCGCCATACTATCCGGGAACCTTTCCTGCCTATTTTCCGTGGGTTTGATGAAGAATACTTTGTGCCCCACAGCCGTCATACGGAAGTCCGGCGGGAAGATATTCTGAAAGTACCGGAACTGACTTTATTATCGGAAAGCGAAGAATCCGGCGTTTATATGGCCATGTCACGCGGAGGCCGTGAATTCTTTATCACAGGTCATTCCGAATACTCTCCCTATACCCTGAATGATGAATATGTACGGGATGTAAATAAAGGATTGCCTATCAATATACCGGTCAATTATTACCGGAACAATGACCCGTCACAGGGACCCGTAGTACGCTGGCGTGGACATGCTAATCTGTTATTTACCAATTGGCTCAACTATTATGTGTATCAACAGACCCCATTCCGGATGGAAGATATCAGGAACTTGGGAGAATTGTCGTAAATGAAGAAGCAGTCCCCCCGACCCATAGAATTATTGTCTCCTGCCAAAGATCTGGCCTGTGGCATAGAAGCAATTAACCACGGTGCAGATGCGGTGTATATCGGTGCAGCCCGTTTCAGTGCACGTGCTGCAGCCGGGAATACCATAGAAGATATTAAAGAATTGTGTGCCTACGCCCACCTTTTCGGAGCCCGGGTATATGTGGCATTTAATACTATCCTGAAAGAAGAAGAACTGAAAGAAGCAGAGTCCTTGATAGGGGAAATCTATCAGGCGGGAGCAGATGCACTTATCATACAGGATATGGGGATTACCCAACTCCATATACCTCCAATCCCTTTACATGCCAGTACCCAGACCGATAACCGGACAGTAGAGAAAGTGCGCTTTCTGGAGTCCGCCGGGTTTTCGCAGGTCGTATTGGCCCGTGAACTTTCACTGGATGAAATACAGGCTATCTCTTCCGAAGTAAAAGTACCTTTGGAAGTTTTTATTCACGGAGCTTTATGTGTTAGTTACAGCGGACAATGTTACCTCAGTGCAGCACTGGGAGGCCGGAGTGCCAACCGGGGAGAATGTGCGCAGTATTGCCGTTTACCTTACCGGCTGGTAGACGCCAGAGGTGAGGAGATTACGGCAGATAAACACCTGCTTTCCCTGAAAGATTTAAACCAGACAGTTCACCTCGAAAAACTATTGGACGCAGGTGTTACCTCCCTGAAGATAGAAGGCCGCCTGAAAGATATAGGCTATGTGAAAAATGTCACCGCCTGGTACAGGAAACAGTTAGACCGTATTCTGGAAAGAAGAACAGAATATGTGCGTTCTTCCGTAGGTACCTCCCGTTTCACCTTCGATCCTAAACCGGAGAAAAGCTTTAACCGGGGTTTTACCTCTTATTTCCTGACCGGAAGAAACCGGGAGATTGCATCGTTCGATACGCCTAAGTCAATTGGGGAACAGGTGGGAAGAGTCAAAGAAATCCGGAAAGGCTATTTTACAATTGCAGGGACAGAGAAACAACTGGCCAATGGAGATGGTCTCGTTTTCTTCAATAAGGCCGGACAACTAAATGGATTCCGTGTAAATAAAGCAGAGGAAAACCATGTCTATCCGTTGGAAATGCCTTCCCTGGCACCTGATACCGTGTTATACCGTAATTACGATTTGGCATTCGAAAAAGAATTATCCCGCCCGTCAGCGGAACGTAAAATAGGCGTAGCGGTACTTTTCCGGGATACGCCCCAGGGCTTTTCTTTCCAACTGGACGATGAAAGTGGAGCACGAGTAATCGTTCACGAATGGTTTGAAAAACAACCGGCTAAAAACGACCAGCAAAAGAATATACAAACCCAGCTATCCAAATTCGGTAACACTCTGTTTGAAGTAAATGAGTTCCGGATAGAAATGTCCGGCAACTGGTTTGTGCCTTCATCCCTGTTAAATGCCATACGCAGAAAAGGAATTGAAGAACTCCTCAAAGTCCGTAAAATCCGTTACCGGAGAGAAATCCGTAAACCTTTTAAAGGCGGTCCCTTCCCTTATCCGGAAAAGAAATTAACCTACCTGGGAAATGTCTCTAATAGTTACGCCGCAAACTTCTACAAACAGGCAGGAGTAGAAGAAATTGCCCCCGCTTTTGAAATCCGGCCCGATACAGGCATCCCCCTCATGTTTACCCGCCACTGTATCAAATACAGCATGGGGTGGTGTCCAACCCAACAAAAAGGAAAACATCCCTACAAAGAACCCTTTTATCTCCTCTATAAAGATACCCGCCTCCGCTTACAATTCGATTGTAAGAATTGCCGGATGTTAATTTTGCAGGAATAAATCCCGGTAATCAATTCAAATGTTCTATATTTGGAAAAACGAATCATATTAATCCATTGTCAACTTAAGAGAATCCATGACAAATCAAACACACAAACCTGTTACAGCCATAGTTTTGGGAGCAAGCGGAAGAGGAAAATTATACGGTGATTATGCACTGGCTCATCCGGAAGATTTACAGATTATTGGTATTGCCGAGGTCGTAGAATTACGCCGGCATATGTATGGAGATAAATACCAGGTACCCACAGAGAACAGAGTCGCTACGTGGGAAGAAATGCTGGCACGTCCGAAGTTTGCGGATGCCGTTATTATTGCCACCCCCGATCATCTTCATTATGCCCCTTGTATGAAAGCGTTAGACCTGGGGTATGATATTTTGTTGGAGAAGCCAATCGCACAAACCGCCGGGGAGTGTCGTAGCCTGGTAGCATATGCAAAGCAAAAAGGGCGGATTGTCTGCCTGACCCATGTATTACGGTATTCGCCTTACTTCCTGATGTTGAAAGAAATGGTAAGTAGCAAGGCCATCGGAGATGTCATCAGTATTCAGCATTTTGAACCTGTAGAGCATGTGCATATGGCCCATTCCTATGTAAGAGGAAGCTGGAAAAATGCAGAAGCAAGTACACCGCTGGTTTTGGCTAAATCCAGTCACGACCTGGACATTCTGTACTGGATTACAGGAAAGAAATGTAAAAAGATTTCGGCTTTTGGGGCATTGACTCATTTTAGAGAAAAGAATGCACCACAGGGGACACCGGAAAGATGTACGGATGGTTGCCCGGAAGAATCAACCTGTCCTTATTCTGCCCTGAAAATATATTACAGAGACCGGACCTGGTTGTATGTTTTTGATTTGCCTGCGGAAGAAGAGAAACAGGGAGAAGCAATCTTACACTATTTGAAAACAACCGATTATGGACGGTGCGTATATCGTTGTAAAAATAATCAGCCGGATCATTATATGATGTTGATGATGATGGAAGACGATATTACAATTAACTTCTCTATTGAAGCCTTTACTTCTTATGGCGGTAGACGTACCCGTATTATGGGTACAAAAGGAGATATTGTCGGGGATATGGAATCATTTGTTCATACTGATTTCGTAACAGGAATTTCCAGAACATATGAAGCGAATGCACTGGATGCTTTGAATTATGAAGGTGTCGGCCACGGTGGAGGAGACGAAGGAATGATCCGGGATTGGGTGGAAGCAGTTCGTAAACAGGATTCCTCACTCATGAGTACCCCTCTGGATGATTCTCTTGAAAGCCATCTGATGACATTTGTCGCAGAAGAGAGCCGGAAAGAAGAAAGAGTCATCTCTCTTTTCTGACC
>JAJBTP010000441.1 GCA_020860805.1 Tannerellaceae bacterium
CCCCTGACCCCTCTCGAGAGGGGAATTAATACTTTAGTATATTTTGACTATAATTGATTTATAATCCAAATCAAGCTATAACCGGAATATAGGAAAAACAGTAGATTTTTTGTAAATTTGTAAGAATAAAGAAAAGCCGATGAATAACCAATATATTTCACCTTTTGCTAAACCTGTATATGTGATGTTGAAACCGGTAGGGTCGATATGTAATCTTGCCTGTGAGTATTGTTATTACCTGGAAAAAGGGAAATACTATCCGGAAGTCAAAAATCATATTATGACGGATGAATTGTTAGAAAAGTTTATCCGTGAGTATCTGGCCTGCCAGACCATGCCACAGGTGCTTTTTACCTGGCATGGCGGAGAAACGCTGATGCGACCTATCTCTTTTTATAAAAAAGCACTGGCCTTACAAAAACAATACGGACGGGGTATGCAGATAGATAACTGCATACAAACGAACGGAACGTTATTAACGGATGAATGGTGCCGCTTCTTTAAAGAAAATAATTTTCTGGTAGGCGTTTCCATAGATGGCCCACAGGAATTCCATAATGAATACCGCCGTAATAAACAGGGCCTTCCTTCTTTTTTTAAAGTAATGAAGGGGATTGAACTACTGAAAAAACATGAAGTCGAATACAATGCCATGGCAGTAGTCAATGACTATAATGTAGATTACCCGCTGGAATTTTATAACTTCTTTAAACAACTGGATTGTCACTATATACAATTTGCACCCATTGTAGAACGGTTAGGAGCCAAAGCAGATGGAACCAGCCTGTTAGCTCCTACAGAAGTACAATCTGAAACAGAATTGGCACCTTTTTCCGTTGATCCGGAAAAATGGGGTGATTTTCTTTGTACCATCTTTGATGAATGGTTAAAAGAAGATGTAGGAACCTACTATATTCAGTTATTTGATGCTACCTTAGCCAATTGGGTAGGTGAACAGCCAGGTGTTTGTACACTGGCCCGTCATTGCGGACATGCTGGTGTGATGGAATTTAACGGAGATGTATATGCCTGTGACCATTTTGTTTTCCCGGAATATAAACTGGGCAATATCCATACACAAACGTTGACTGAAATGATGTATAGTAAACGGCAGATGGATTTTGGTACGGATAAGCAGGCTTCTCTTCCTGCTATGTGTAAAGCCTGTGAGTTTGGATTTGCCTGTAACGGGGAATGTCCTAAAAACCGTTTCCTTTATACACCGGTTGGTGAACCGGGATTAAATTACCTTTGTAAAGGATATAAAAAATTCTTTTCACATGTAGCTCCTTATATGGATTTTATGAAAAAAGAGTTATTGGCACAACGTCCACCGGCAAATGTGATGCAATGGGCGAAACAAACTAATCATTAAAAATATACAATATAAAATTGGAATGAAATATAACAGACGTGATTTTATTAAAACAGGAGGATTGGCCGTGTTAGGTTCACTGGCTGTTCCATCCTTTTTGCAGGCATCAGGAAATGTGCAGGCAGATAAAACAGCAGGTATTTCTTTCGCTCAGGCCCATTTTGGTGTGAGTGAAAATGATTTACAAAAAGTATTAGCGACTGCTTTGGAAGGGGGGGGTGACTATGCAGACCTATTTTTTGAACATTCCTATAGTAATAGTATAAGTCTGAGAGATGGTGCCGTTAACCGTGCTACTTCCAATATTGACTTCGGTGTAGGCGTACGTGTACTGGCGGGTGATCAAACCGGCTATGCCTATGTCGAGGAAGTTACCCTGGAAGCAATGTTACGGGCAGCCCGTACAGCTGCACGCATAGCAACCGGTACGACTAAAAAAGCACCGGTTAATTTAACGGAAATACCTATCAGCCGTAGTTATTATGCGATTCAGACTCCCTGGGAAGAGATAGCAGTAAAAGAGAAAACCCCTTATCTGCAAAAATTAAATGATAAGATATTCTCACTGGATACCCGTGTAACAAAAGTAAATGCTATGCTGGCAGATACAACCAGCCATATTTTCTTCTGTAATACGGAAGGACAAATGTATTATGACTACCGTCCGATGGTAATTCTTTCTGCTTCCTGTATCATGGAGGAAAATGGTAAAATAGAGAATTCATATGCTGCACGTGCTTACCGGACGGGTGCCGAATTCCTGACAGAAGATGTAATTAATCTGATTGCTAAGGAGGCAGTAGATAAAACGTCTATCCTTTTCAAAGCCATTAAACCAAAAGGTGGTGAAATGCCGGTAGTGATGGGTGCCGGTGGTTCGGGTATTCTATTGCACGAAGCTATCGGACATGCTTTTGAAGCAGATTTCAACCGGAAAGATATTTCTATTTTCTCTGACTTATTGAATAAGAAAATATGTAATGAAAATATCAATGTGATAGATGACGGTACTATTCCATTCAACCGGGGATCGGTGAATATAGATGATGATGGGGTACCAGGCCAGAAAACCTATATCGTTAAAGAGGGTGTTCTGACCAGTTATCTGCACGACCGGGTAAGTGCCAAACATTACAGTATTCCTTCTACAGGAAACGGACGCCGTGAATCTTTCCGTCATATGCCTATTCCTCGTATGCGGGCTACTTATATGGAAAGCCGGTAATGTAAGTGAACAGGATATCATATCAACTGTCAAAAAAGGTATTTATGCCGCTAATTTTACAAACGGACAGGTACAAATCGGAGCCGGAGATTTTACGTTCTTTGTGAAAGATAGGTTTTTGATTGAAGATGGTAAATTAACCCAACCGATTAAAGATATTAATATCATTGGTAATGGCCCGAAAGCATTGGCCGATATTACCATGGTTGGCAATAATTATGAGATGGATAACGGAAGCTAGACTTGTGGTAAAGACGGGCAATCGTGTCCTGTAACCTGTGGCATGCCATCAGCATTGGTTAGTAAATTAACAGTAGGAGGAGAAAGCTGATATGATAACAAAAGAAAATAAACAGTTGGCTCAATGGGCAATTGAGTTTGCTCAGAAAAATGGTTGCCAGGCTTCGCGGGTAAGTATGTATAATGGTTCAAACAGTGAGTTTGAAATACGGGATATGAAAATGGATCGCCTGCAACAGGCTACAGAAAATGGTTTATCTATTCATCTGTTTGTAGACGGACGTTATGGTGCATTTTCAACCAATCGGCTAAATAAAGAAGAACTGGAAAAATTTATTCTGAATGGAATAGATTCTACCCGTTACCTGGCTGAAGACAAAGCCCACACCCTACCCGATGCTTCCCGTTATTATAAAGGCACCCGTGGTGATATGCAGTTATTAGATCCGAAATTTGATTTAATTAATCCGGATGATAAAGTAGCTTTAACTATGAAAACCTGTAATGAAATGATGGGTAAGGATGAACGGATAAAATCTACCAGCTCCTCTTTTCAGGATTCTAAAAACTTCAGGTATATGGTAGATAGTAACGGATTTGAAGGTGAACAGTCTTCTTCTTCATTCAGTTTGTTTGCCAGCATCAGTATTCAGGGAGAAGGCGATGCCCGCCCGGAATCTTACTGGTATGATTCGGCTCTCTATTATGACAAACTAATTAAATACGGAATCGGTACCAAAGCACTGGAACGGGTATTCAAAAAGTTAGGGCAGAAAAAAATTGCTTCCGGCAAATATCCGATGGTGCTTGATAATATGACTTCTTCCCGTTTATTATCTCCTGTAATCAATGCGATATATGGTTCAGCTATTCAGCAAAAGAACTCCTTCCTGTTGAATAAACTGAATGAAAAAGTATTGGGCGATAATATAACCTTATTAGATGATCCACATCAACCCAAATCTCCGGGAGCACGCTATTTTGATAGTGAAGGAGTAGCGACCAAACGCATGCCTGTATTTGAAAATGGTGTTCTAAAAACCTATTATATAGATACATATAGTGCCAATAAACTGGAGATTGACCCAACTATCAGTAATCCATCCATCCTGAGTCTGCAAAGAGGAGAAAAAGATTGCGACGGACTGGTTAAAACAGTTAATAAAGGGATTCTGGTTACCGGTTTTAATGGTGGTAATTGCAACAGTACTGCGGGTGACTTCTCCTATGGAGTAGAAGGCTTCCTTATTGAGAACGGAGCATTAACACAACCTGTGTCTGAAATGAATATTACCGGAAATATGATTACCTTATGGAATAATCTGATAGAAGCAGGAAATGACACACGCACTTCTTCCAGCTGGAAAATTCCTTCTTTATTATTTGATAACGTTGATTTCAGCGGTTTGTAATTTGCTTTGACTAAATTATATTATTAATAGACTTATATTAGAAGAGACCTAAAAGGT
>JAJBTP010000337.1 GCA_020860805.1 Tannerellaceae bacterium
CTACGAGACGATGAGAAAATAAAAATACGAATGAAACGAATTCTTACACCCTCTTTATTTATCTTTCTTTTTATCCTACTTTATATAGGTACTGCCTGTCATGAAACAGTACAGGAAATAGATCAGGAAGAAGAAGATCTTATTAAATTCTGGGAACAGTTTCCCGGTTCCAGACTGGAGTCAGCATTAAGCATTGCTGAATTTTATGAGGAAATGGACGAAGTACAAAAAGCCACTTTCGGCCATGTCCTTTTTGTAGAATTAAATAAACTGAATTTTCGTAGGATAAAAGATCCGCGTTTATTGAAAGACGTATACGAATATATCGACTATAGTATTGATTATTACCTCCAAACAAAAGACTATATGCGGGCGATCGAATGCTATAGTTATAAAGGGGAATTCTTATTAACAGAACGGAGATATACGGAAGCAACCAAAACACTTCTGAAAGCCATTGATATACAGGAAAAAGAAAATTATCCGGGGCTGACAGCAAAAATTTATTTTTATCTCGGACGGGTTTCAGGCTATCAGGAAGAATTTCAGGAGGCACTTACCTATATAGACCTGGCTATCGCATACGCCGGAAAAGATTCTTTACAATCTGAAATAGCTAAAATGTATATAGTAAAAGGCTGGATTTACGATTCCCTGAAAGACGTGTATGCTGCACTACCCAATTACAGGCGGGCATTGGAATTAACCACTGATCCGGTAGTCATAGGTGACTTATTTAATAGTATCGGTAGTAGTTATACTCAGATTAAACAATTAGAC
Organism: Tannerellaceae bacterium; assembly: GCA_020860805.1. Taxonomy (GTDB): domain Bacteria; phylum Bacteroidota; class Bacteroidia; order Bacteroidales; family Tannerellaceae; genus UBA4116. The sequence continues at coordinate 781 of JAJBTP010000337.1, forward strand.
TCAGCCCTTTACTATTGTTCCCGGAGTCTGGAATACCCTTATATAGAAACGAATTATTCTATAAGACTCTATCATCTGGCAGAAGTTTATCATAAATTACATAAAACAGATTCAGCTTTGCTGTATGCAAACCAGGCTTTTGATTATCCGGTAGATGTTTATTTCCAAAGGAATTTATATGATTTATTAAGAGAAATTGCTGTCGAGCAGGAAGATAATAAAAACATTGCTTTTTACACTAAACAATACCAGGCAGCTTCGGATTCCATCCGGAAGATTAGCAGCCAGCCGGGACCACATATTATGCAGCAAATCCATGAGTTGGATAAAATAACCATACAGGTAAAATCTCACCGGTATTATCTTTCTATCTTTCTGATTGTTATATCCGTTATAGCTTCTATGATTATTTTCTACCTATACTATAAACAACGTTCCAAAAAAACGGGAAGCAGATACCTATAAATCCGAATTGAAAGAAAAAGAGGAATTATTAGACCAACATCATACTAAACTGGAAAAAAGGCATCAGATGCTTTTGCTCGATTTAATCGATGAAATGAAGCGAACAAAAGAAAAATATGCGGTAAAAAGGGCAAAATCAAACTTTCAGGAACGGATGGAAATCGATCGGACTATCTACTATGAGGTCCTTCTACTGGGAGATGAAAAAGGTTTTATGATTAAAATGAATAATATCCTGAACAGATTCCCGGATAAATTAAAAGAAGCCTATCCGGCTGTTACTTACAAAGAAATTATCTGGTGTTGCCTGTTTTTACTACGGATTCCAACCAATGATATGTGTATTATCCTGGAATATAAACAGACCAGTTTGTATAAATTCAAACAGCGGCTTATGAAAAAGTTAGGTTTCAATACAGCCAAAGAGTTCGAAGAGATGCTATATGAATTGATGAATACATAAAATGCGGCTTTATTGGCAGCAAAAAAAGAGCCTGAAAACCAGTGTCTCAAAATATATCAAAAATCTCAATCTAACTCTCTAATTATCAACACGTATAAAAAAGTGATGTCTTAATAAATCCAGGCATAAATTGACCCATTTTAAGCAATATCCTCTAACTTTGTCCTATCACAAAATAAGAAAAAAAGTCTTTATGACTTATTTATATACTACATGTAACCGTTTTAAATAAACTAAGGAAAAGTTAGAAACAAGGATTTAACAAAGAGCCGTTAAAAAGAAAAAGTTGATCCAGGTGAAAAGAGGTTCGTCAATACCTCAATGAGAGCAAATGTTTACAAATTCAAAACCTTTGAAAGTATCTCCCCCCGGTTGGGAGGAGATATTTTTTTATAGCCCTACTTCCAGAATTGAAAGAAATGATGTACCGGACCATGTCCTTTTCCTATTTCATAAGCGACACCGGCCTCAATGGCTCCCACCATATATTCTTTTCCTTTTTCCACCGCTTCATCCAGGGGCAAACCCTGTGCCAGAAATGCAGTAATAGCCGAAGAAAAAGTACAACCTGTACCATGTGTATTTTTAGTGTACATACGGCAGGAAGTAAGTTCTGTTATTTCATCTGTCTCGGCATTATAAAATACATCTGTCAATACATCTTCCGTTAAATGCCCGGCTTTAAGCAATACTGAAACTTCTCTGTCAAAAGACAATTCTTTTACCACCCGCAACAGGTCTGCCTGCGAATTAATTTTTTTACCCAACAGGATTTCAGCTTCCGGTATGTTAGGCGTAATTACCCTGGCTAAAGGAATTAACTCAGTCTTTAACGTATCAATCGCTTCATCCTGCAATAATTTATCACCGGAAGTAGCCACCATAACCGGATCCAATACAATATTCCGGACAGCATACTGCATTAACGTCTCCCGGATAGCCCGTATTAATTCGGAAGAGTGAAGCATACCAATTTTAATCGCATCCGCTCCTATGTCATCCAATACAGACCGGATTTGTCCGGCGACAAAAGGAACCGGAACCGGATGTACGCCGGTAACACTCACCGTATTTTCATCCACTACCGCCACAATAGCCGTAGCTCCATAACAACCACAAGCCGAAAAAGTCTTTAAATCCGCCTGAATACCAGCTCCCCCACTGGGATCGCTTCCGGCTATACTTAATGCTATTTTATACTTCATTTAAGTTTACCTGATTAATAATTTCTTTCAATCCGGAAGCAGCTTTATAAGGTTCCGGAGCCGACATTATCGCCGAAACCACCGCTATCCCGTTCGCACCTGCCCGGATAATATCCGCTGCATTCCCCGGATGTATGCCTCCTATTCCTACACTGGGATGCACAGACAAACGGGTGATTGCTTCTATACCTTTTAACCCTACGGGAGCAGCTGTATCGGTTTTAGTCGGAGTTGAAAAAACCGGAGAAATGCCAATATAATCAACATCCCAGCTATTCGCCTCTTCCACATCCCGGAGATTTTCTACCGATAGACCAATAATTTTATTCTTTCCGAGTAATTTTCTTACCACCGGATAAGGTAAATCCTGTTGACCGATATGTAAGCCCCCGGCATCACAGGCCAGCGCAATGTCTACCCGGTCATTTATAATCAAAGGAACCTCATAAGGAGTCAATACCCTCTTCAAAGCGAAAGCCAATTCATAAAACTCACGGGAAGAGCATGCTTTCTCCCGGAGTTGAACCATAGTAACTCCTCCCCGGACTGCCTCTCCGACTACTTCCTCCAAAGAACGTCCTGATAAAAGCGACCGATCCGTTACCAGATACAATGCCAGGTCTTCCTTCTTCATTTTATCCTTTAATTACTTGCCGGATAATTTCCTCATCCAGATTACACAATTCATCCAAAAAGTAAACCTGCATGGCTCCATTCCCTTTTGCTTCACGTGCAGCTATTTCACCGGCAATACCCATCACAGCCATTCCATGTAAAGCAGCCTGGAACCTATCCGGATTGATCGCAGCAAAAGCACCTATAACAGCCGTAGCCGTACAACCCATACCTGTTACTTTCGGCATTAAAGGATGACCATTCCGAACGGTTCCGACCCGTTCACCATCCGTAATATAGTCCGTACTACCACTGATTACTACCACTGCACCGGTTTGGATAGCCAATGCTTTAGCCGGTTCCAGAGCTTCGTCGGAAGAAGCAGTACTATCCACTCCTTTGGTTTTGTTCCGGGTGGTATAAAGAGCGATAATTTCAGAAGCATTTCCACGAATAATATCCGGACGACACTCCCGGATTATCTGTTCACATACCTGGTTCCTGTATAGAGTTGCACCCGCACCAACCGGATCAAAAACAACAGGTATCCCTCTTTCCTTCGCTGCTTTTCCGGCAATCAGCATAGCTTCCACTTTAGCCGGATCAAGCGTACCCACATTAAGAACCAATGAAGAAGCAATAGAAGCCATATCGACCACCTCTTCACAGGCATGTGCCATCACAGGCGAAGCACCGAGGGCCAGTAAAGCATTTGCCGTATTATTCATTACTACATAATTAGTAATATTATGAACCAGCGGAGACATAC
>JAJBTP010000508.1 GCA_020860805.1 Tannerellaceae bacterium
ACTATAAAAAAAGAGGAATTGAGATACCATTCAGTTCCTCTTTTATTTTATCAGGATATATTTAAAGATAAAAATACCCCTCAGAAATAAGTTCTGAAGGGTAAAGAAAAAGTTTCCAGTCATTTATCCCAGCAATGTACCGGGACAAAGATTATCTTTTTCAATATCTTTAAAATAGTTGTAAGTGCCGACTTTCAGCTCAGCACAGGCTGCTTCGTCACACACTATGATTCCTTTCGGATGAAGTTGTAAAGCTGTAATCGTCCACATCTGATTGACAGAACCCTCTATTGCTTGTTGTAAAGCACGGGCTTTGTTATATCCGTTTACCATAATCAGAACCTCTTTAGCGTCTAATACTGTACCGACTCCTACAGTAACGGAAGTTTTAGGTACTTTATTTACATCGTTATCAAAGAAACGTGAGTTAGCAATGATAGTATCTGTAGTCAATGTTTTGACACGGGTACGTGAAGATAAAGAAGAACCCGGCTCATTGAAAGCAATATGGCCGTCAGGACCAATACCTCCCAGAAACAGGTCTATCCCCCCTACAGCTTTCATCTTCGCTTCATAAGCAGCACATTCTGCTTCCAGATCCGAAGCATTTCCATTCAGGATATTTACATTCTCTTTGGGAATATCAATATGACTGAAAAAGTTGTTCCACATAAAAGAATGATAACTTTCCGGATGGTCCTGTGGTAATCCTACATACTCATCCATATTAAACGTAATAACGTTTTTGAATGATACTACACCTTCTTTATATAACTCAATCAGGCTTTTGTACATTCCTAACGGAGAGGATCCGGTTGGTAAACCCAGAACAAAAGGTTTTTCAGCCGTAGGATTGGCGTTTTTAATTTTAGCAGCCACATAATTAGCTGCCCATTTGGATAGTTGCCCATAATCAGGCTCAATAATAACTCTCATGATATTTGTATTTAGTGTTCAATTATACCTCTTTTAATTTATCTGCCATATCTTCTCCCAAAGTAAGACATTGTGCATACGTATCCGGAGAAACACCTTGTTTTTGCTCAACAGGAGGACCCACTATATCCCACTTCATATTTTCACCGAAAGCAGCCAGACGTTTCACAGCTGCACCCGCCCAGGTAAAAGTACCAAAATAACCATAAATGCGGTTTTTAATATCCCGGACTTCAATCTTACTTAATACGGATTCCACTTCAGGAAACAACTGATTGCTACAGGTCGGACTACCCACTATCAAACCTTTATATTTAAAGACATCTTTCAGAATGTAGGAAGCGGGTGTTTTGCTTACATTATGTAAAACTATATTTTTAATCCCTTTCGCCGATAAAGAGAAAGCAATAGCTTCTGCCATTTGCTCCGTATTTCCATACATACTACCATATACAATAACAACCCCTTCCTCTGCTTCATAGCGGCTCAGTTTATCATAGATTGCGATTGCCTTCTGAGCATTTTCACGCCATACAGGCCCATGAGTAGAACAAATCGTCTGAATATCCAATCCGGCTAATTTCTGCAATGCTTTTTGAACCGGATTACCATATTTACCCACGATATTGGAATAGTACCGAATCATTTCTTCCCAATAATGGTCGGTATTCATATCCGTATCAATAATTCCTCCGTTCAGTGTTCCAAACGTACCAAAAGCATCCGCTGAAAATATTATTTTTTCTTTCGGATCATAGGTTACCATTACTTCAGGCCAGTGAACCATAGGAGCCATATAGAAAAATAATTCGCGGCTACCGACCGAAACGGATTCACCCTCTTTCACTTCATGTAATCCTGTAGTTATTCCATGATATCCCTGCAACATGCCAAAGGTCTTGTTGTTACCAATAATTTGAACATCCGGATATTGTTGCCTTAATAAGCGAATACTACCGGCGTGATCCGGTTCCATGTGGTTAACAATCAGATAGTCCAAACTACGGCCTTGTAGCGCATCACCGATTTTTTTCAGAAAAATATCCGAATAGCAAACGTCTACGGTATCCACCAGAACCGTTTTTTCATCTATAATAAGATATGAATTATAAGAAACACCATAAGGTAAAGGCCATAGGTTTTCAAACAAAAGTTTTTGCCGGTCATTCACTCCGACATAGTAAATCTTTTCTGCAATTTCTTTTAATTTATACATAGTAGGATTCAAATTAGTTCTTTTTCTTTAAAGCCCGCCAGATACACCATACTCCCAGTATTACAAAAGGAATACTGAGCCACTGGCCCATATTGAATGTCATACCCTCTTCAAAGGCTTCCTGATTGTTTTTAAGGAACTCAATAAAGAAACGAGAACCAAAAATACATATCATAAATATACCAAAAATAAGCCCCTCTTTTTTATAGGCTTCTTTTTTGAAATATAACCACATACATAATATAAAGGTCAACAGATAAACAAGTGCTTCATAGATTTGTGTCGGATGACTGGGTGGCGAAAAAACAGGTTCTGCTCCCATACGCCATGCATGCAGATTTTCTATAAAGCGGAATCCCCAGGCTAAATCTCTAGGATGACCGTAAATTTCATGATTCATCAGGTTTCCAAAACGTATCATAGCTGTCACAAGGCCTGTGGGAACTACTAATTTGTCGAAAGCCCATAACATACTTTTATGGCTTACCCGTTTGGAGTAAAAATAAATAGCAATAATAATCCCTAATGTACCTCCATGACTGGCTAAACCACCTTCCCATACTTTTAATATTTCAATAGGGTTGGCCAGATAATAACCGGGATTATAAAACAGGCAATGTCCTAACCTGGCACCTACTACCGTTCCTACTACTGTATAAATTAACAAAGAATCAATCCATGCCGGATTCAGGTTTTCTTTTTTCCACATACGGGCTACAATCATGTAGCCAATCGAAAATCCTACGGCAAACATTAATCCATACCAGCGGATTTCACGGGAACCAATACTAAAAATGGTAGGATCAACAGTCCAGGTTATATAATTCAACATACTTTTTTAAATTGACAACTGACAATTGACAATTAACCATTCAACAACCAAAGAAATATTTTCTTTCAATTGTTAACTGTGCCTTGTCAATTGTCAATTAAATTAAACGAGTCTTCTGATTAAATCTTCTTTATTACCGTACAGCATATCAATCATCGGCAGTTCAATCATTGTATAAGCACCCGGTTGTTGTTTAAAGCTGGCACGAGCCACAGAGATTAAAACCTGAGCCGTCAATGCCGGGTTATTAATCTTCATATCGAATTCAATTAACTGATTCTGTGTTTGTCCGGATACACCTTTACGGGTAAGGTTTACACCATGTCCCATATCCAACAGATTATCCACACTGTCTACCTGAATTACATGCGTTTCATCATGAACAAAATAATCGTCTGCTTTAATCGCCGCTGCTACTTTATCAAATTCATATCCTTCTTTTACTTCAATATATACCATACGACGATGAATACCTGTACCCACCGGAATAGTCATACTCAAAGCAGCCTGTACGCCATCAATAGCTTTTACAGCTACCGTATGTCCCATACTCATTCCCGGACCAAAATTAGTATATGTAATTCCTTTTGGCACCATCGCTTCCAATAAGGCACGAACCACCGAATCACTTCCCGGGTCCCAGCCGGCAGAAATGACTGCAACCGAGTTATTTGCTTTTGCTACTTCATCCAGAGAACGGCGAAGTTCTACAATTCCTCCATGAATATCAAAACTATCAACAGTATTGATACCCATTGCCAGAATTTCTTTTGCAAATTTTTCTACGCTACGGGTTGGGGTAGCCAAAACTGCGACATCTACATTCTCTAATTTTGAAACACTATCTACTACCGGATAGTTTTTCAGTTCGGCAGGGATATCATTCGGATTACGACGTACTATACCTGCTACTTCAAAATCAGGAGCTGCTAAAATAGCCTCCAACACATACTTACCAATGTTACCATATCCAACAATGGCTGCTCTAATTTTTTTCATATGATTGTTATTTTCTTTTCAAACAGCTACAAAGATAATGAAAAAGTAGTTAGAAGCAGATAGTTAGTAAAGAGTAGATGCAGGGATTTTTAAACACTTCATCAGGAAGTTACAAAATGAATTCTAAACCAATGAATATCAAACAAAATTATTCTTTTCATCATTTCTTACTTACCAGTCCGATACTCCGTTTAGTCCTTTCAGAGAACTAAAAATGCCCCACTTTAAAAGACATATACACTTCGTTACATAAATTAGCAAAACCCATAAGCATAAGCTTATAATTTGAATGGTATATAGA
>JAJBTP010000195.1 GCA_020860805.1 Tannerellaceae bacterium
CTCATAAGTCAATTATTAAAAATTAATACGTTTATAATGCAACTTAACACACACTGCATGTTGCGAAATATCAGGAACCGGAATCGTATGTATAGTATTAGCCAGTGAAAACAAATATTCTCCATCAGGATTCAATAAACCAAACCACTCGCTTAAGCACCCTTCAATAATCTCACACCGGGCAATATCCTTCACCTTCTTAGAATCTCCGGCAAGAACATCCGGAATATAAACCGTAATATTAATATAGCCCTCCTGAAACTGCCCCTCAATACCAGTAAGAAAACCAACCACAATATCCTCCTTTAAAGAATTAAAAGGACGGTCACCACTCCGGTAAACACCCCCCCCTTAATCAAACCTTTAAGAGACACCTCTACCGATGGTAACACACAATTACAAACCTTCAGGTAAACATCCTTTTCGATATGGCTGCCAGTTTTTCCCATTACATAATCTTATCAAGTTCCTTCAACATCTTAGGCAACAATCGTTTTGCAAGGAGTTCGGCAGAACTTAAAACATTAAAATTCTCCAACGCTTCAACAAAAGCCGCATATTTCATACCAGCCACCACAATCAAAACAATCCCTTTCGAATACTGCTTTGCCAATGACTTAGCATACTTCTCACCTTGCACCATACCATCTGTTCCATCTTTCAACTGGGGAAAAGAAGAAGTATGAACAATTCGCCCATCTTTTACAATCACATACCCAATAGAGCTACGAAGATTACCAGTCCGGTCCGTATAATTTCCATTCGTACGGCCTTCAATAACACACCTCTCACCAACATACCGGAAAATATTAATAATAACCTTTTCCCGTCTTTTGATTTCTTGCTTAATATACTTATCGATATTCTTTGGAGAAGTTGTCCTTCGTATAGGCATATCATACCACAATCTTTATCCGGCCGTAACTGGCAAGAGGTTCCACACTTTGCACTTCATACTCACCCAGTGAACAACCATCCAGATACAACTCAATCCGGTTTCCCGAAAACGCCCGTTTCTCTATCAAAATTTCATAAGAAGACACCTTAAAAGTAGTATCCTCATATCGCCCTTTATGGTGATGAGTAACAATTCTGACAAGTCCAGGTATATGCTTCCCCTTCTTACAAACCACAGGAATAGGCTCCCCGTATTCCGTCCGTCCGCCACCTTTGTTTACAATAACCCGTATAGAACCGTTCACCCTCATTTACCACCTCTTAGAACCATTCCTGATAGAACGTATTTTGACAAACTCAGAAGCATCCAGACCGCACTCCCCACACCAGAACCGAATATTGTCCTCCACCGCCTTTTCGTTAACGGAAAAGCTAACACCATTCTCAGAACGGCTCGAAGCCACAAACCCCTTAACCAAAATAATTGCCTGTTTAGTAATCACCGCATCTTTAGGCATAGCCCTCCCGTTTGGCTCAATACCATTATCAAACAGCATATTCCTCAGTACCTTATCATCCGGATAAAACTCAGAACAAATCAACGTACACTTAGCGCTCAATGCTTCCAAATTTGTCATAATACACACACACTAAAAAGTTTTACTCCCCGTCACCTTCCAGAACCTCAATCCGGTCTTCAATAGCCTCCGTTACCGTTTTACGGGGAGCTTCCTTAGCCAACTCTTCTTCCAAAGCAGCTTTCAGAACATCAACATCCTCACACCCTTTTACCGCTTTAATCACAGTCTGAGCATTTTGAGTCAGGTCAATATCACCTGTTCCTGTAGTCTCACTCTCAGTTCCTCCCGTATTTTCACCCCCTTCTTTCGTTGATGGAGAAGGAGCGGAGGCGGGAGCAGCACCCGAAGAACCAAGAATAATCTTTTCCCGTCCCTCTCCGTTCGTATTCCGTACCTTAATACAAACCACATTATTAATAGATTTAATAATCGGAAGCGCACGCCAGGAAGCCTGAGTATACACTCAGCCGTAGTTTGGTCTGTAGAATCCCCTGCAGCCCACTTAGCAATACGGATACCGTCTGTTGCATCAATATAAGTTACCTTCTCTTCCTGAATAATCTGGTTATCCTCGAAAGCCGGCTGAATCTCACCCATTTTTCCGGAAGGAATCAAAGTCATAAAATCATTATTCCAATGACTAATAATATTAGGACGTCCGTCCCGATTGATAGCATTCAGCTTTCCAATAGAACGCACCGGAGGAATACCCTTTTTTTCAATTCCTGATTCAAACGTTCTTCCGATACAATATCATCACTCTTATCCTTTCCGTGAACGATTCGGCGAAGTTTTGGAGTAGAAAGAATAAAGTACAACATATCCGGAGACATCAACAATTCACCAAACGTAATACCCTTATTTAGGTAATAATAGTGCAGCTTGTGAAGGAAAGCCAGTACATCTACATCATCAATATTTTCCTCGGTAAAATCAATAGGCGAAATAACCTTATTATCCTCCGGCATCCGGTAATCCACCTCATAAGCACGTCCATCCGGATTATTTAACTCATTAAATCGAGCCACCCCGAAATTAGAAAGAGACTGCAAAACAATACTCGAAACCGCATCCTTACAACCCAGATAAGCATTTTGTACATTTTCCATCAGAAGATTACGGAACTGGTCAACCTTTACATCTGGTTTAAGCCGGGAATTCTCCAGCATCGCCATATAAGTACGGATAGTATCCGCATCCAATGGAAACTTATGTCCGATACGGGGAATAGTTCCAAAGAACTGCTCGAATCCCTGAGTAGGACGCAAAGGAGTACCCGATTTATCACCAATAATAGACGCCATAAAGCGAATATTATATTTCCCAATCAATGCCTGCACAGTAAGATTATATTGCGGTGGCAACATCGTAAACCACTCGTCAATAAAAGTCTTCTCAAACATCACCTTTTGCTGTGCCGATGCTTCATCAAACATAATTTGCACCGCACCGATAAGGTCCACAGGTTTGCCAGGGAATTGTATAGTTTGAAATATACTTTTCATTAATTACAAAATTTTCAATTAGTAAGACTGAGTTAACTTAATATTCGGATTATCAGTCAGGAACTTTTCCTTTTTCAATTCCGCAGGAATAGGAGGAATACGGCGCTCAAAAAAAGCACCATGACCCGAATCAATAGAAACACTAATATCCTTCTCATCGTGCCCCACAATATGGTCACTGATAACAACAGCCGGAAAAGACTTAGCAACACGTACAGCCTTCCCACTATCACCCTCAATAACATGTTGAATCACATCACCAACAGCCAATCCCGCTATTTCATCACTCAAAGTAATAATATAGCTATCCTCCTTATCCTCAATTTTCTCAATAATAGGAGCATCCTCATACTGACCCGAAACAACCTTTACCACCCTTCCCCCTTTCAGGAATAAAGGACAAATAAACTCGTCACTCTCCAACGTAATCACTTTAGGGTCTGTATCAATAAACCTCACTCGTCCAGTCTTTAGAAATACCATTTTCCGGGTAATTTCATCAGCATGAGCAAGAGTTCCGGCAAAAACCATCATTCCCGGAAGAACCTCAACCTTATCCTCATCCAGGTTAAAGCCACCGGTTACCGTTACAGGCTGAGCCGTATAAACAGGCCGCCTGCCACCGAAAGAATGTTTTCTAAACTTCATTTCTTATACATTTAAATTGTTATTCACTGACAGTATACTGTCCAAGAAGTTTTACAGCTTCCGACTTCGTTGCTGACTCATCAGGAACCTTAATACCTCCCCCTGCATCTTCCGGCATAAGTTTATTCGTAACAAGGTCCTGCTTGTAAGCCGTCAATACCTGTTCGATATCCTCATCGTCATTCATGTGGAAACGTTTCATCAGGGATTCAGGAATACCCAGTTCCTGTGCTTTAGCATTAATTGCTGCCGTACGTTGGGTTTTAGCTTGCTCTGCTTTAAATTTTTCATTCTCGGCAAGAAGACCTGCCAGCTTCTGGTCGTTCTCTTCTTTATAAGCTTTAAACCAATCCGGCATATTATCTCCACCATTTTGCCCACCGCTGTTACCACCGGTTCCCGGTTGTATTTCGGTTTGCTTTTGTTTTTGCGCCCACCGGGTCGCTTCCCCCCCTGCATAACTTTTGCATAAGGTAAAATCCGGTTTGCTGCCGCTTCAATATCAGCGTCGGAAGATTCATCACTTAAGCCCTCACCACCTTGCTCTGCCAGGTCTTGGATTGCTTTTTCGGTCAGACCCATGTCCTTACATTTGTCTGATAGAATTTTGAGAAGTTTCTTATTCATTATGAGATATTTGAATGATTAGTAC
>JAJBTP010000312.1 GCA_020860805.1 Tannerellaceae bacterium
CTTCATATCTAAGTGAACGTATATAGATTATATTGATGATGGAGTATTATGATGTATATTGACCTCATTGAAACTGCTTGATTTTCAACACAATAATGAAAGGGAGAAGCATGCTAGAATTGAAGTCTAAAAATGATGAGAAAACTGTGCATACATGTAAGTTTTGCGATAAACAGCACTTCCGATATATAAAAGGAATTGCAATTTTGTTAGTGCTTATAGGTCATGCAGGCAATAATTCGGGTGTTACTTATTTTACGCCTTTAGGAGGCATTGGCGTTGCCCTTTTTCTGTTTTGTGCTGGATATGGGAATTATTTTTCGTTATCATCCAAGCGGGGGGGGTATTGGATGAGTCGATTGCTGAATGTATATCTTGATTATTTTGTTATTGAATTGCTTACCGGAATAGCATATAAGCGAGATGTTTTGTCAATTATACTTGATTTATGCTTTGTTCATGTACATCATCCGTTTGGATGGTACGTACAATATTTGACAGTATGTTATGTGACCTTGTATTTATTATGTCGTTTTTTAAAAAAGGAAAAATATCAAATACCATTAATGTTGGTCATTATGCTTGTTGGATTTGGGATATTCTATTATTTGAATGATAATTTACGAGCTGAACAATCCGTATCCTTTTTTGGAGGAGTTCTTTTCGCTATATATGTAAAATTTCATGGACAAATTTCGATTAACAGAGAGACGAATATATTCGCGGTAGGAATGTTCGTTATAAGTGTTGCACTATTAACACTGAAGCAAACAGCATTCATCAGGGTATTACATCCGGAGTTCATAATCAGTTTGAACTTGGTTATGAAGACATGTGCCGCAACTTGCATTGTTATACTTAGCTTTTGGTTTGTTGGGAAGTTAGTATTACTGGGTAGAATAGGAAAAATTTCTTATGCGCTTTATTTAGTTCATGGATACACATTTTTTATGATTTCAAATTTATTATGTGGTACATGGGCGTTGCCATTTGTTGTGTTCGTTGTTGTAACATTTGCAGTATCTGTCGTTTGGTATTATGTATTAAATTATGTGCGTACAAAATTAAAAACGTTAGTTCGGCAATGAGTATATGCCATAAGAGGAAGAGATATGGGTAATGATAAAAAGGTCTTAATAATATCAAATGCGTGTTTTGCCGATTCGGACTCTAATGGGCGTACTTTGGCAAAATTGTTTCACGGTTTTCAGAAGGAAAACTTAGCACAGTTTTATGTTTATGGAAGCCCGAACTATGATGTTTGCAATAATTACTATAGAGTTACCGATCACGATGCATTATCATCGTTTATCAAACGGAGAGAATTTGGGACGATACTTACGGGGGACTTATCTGAACAGGTGAATTCAAATGGGACTTCAAATATGGCTACTCCGAAAAAAGCACGGAAAACACCACTATCTATGTTGCTTAGGGAGGTTGTTTGGAAATTTGGAAGATGGAATGGGAAAAAGTTACAAGATTGGATAGAATGGTTTCGCCCTGATGTAATCTTCGTATCTATGGCTGACAACTGTTTTGTTTTGCGGTTTGCAATACAAATTGCAGCGCTTCGCAATATACCAATCGTTGTTTACTCTACAGAAAGCTATTGTTTCAAAAATTTCAATTATTTAACAAAACGTCCATCGTTTTTTTACAGCATATTTCATGTACTTTTAAAGCGAGAATATAGAGAAATAGAAAAATATACCGTTCATGGAATTTTTAATACACCACTTTTGAAGGAGAAATATGAAAATACTTTTCAATATCCTTGTGATGTTGTTTTCCCTTCTTCTGATATGGATTTCATTCCGAATTTTGATTCTTGTAATAAAATGAAAGTTTCGTATTTGGGGAATCTTGGACTTGCAAGGCATAAGGCATTGATAGAGTTGGCTTACGCGTTAGAAAGAGTTAGTCCGGGGTTGACTTTAGATATTTATGGTAAAGTGCCTGACGATAAAGTCGGGACCGAATTGGAACAGTGTTCGGTAGTCAGCTATAAAGGTTTTGTCGGTTATTCGGATGTGGTAAGAATTATACATGGAAGCAACTTAGTGGTACACGTAGAGTATGACGATGAATTTTTTAATGAAGATCTCAGGTACGCATTTTCAACAAAAATTGCAGACAGCGTTTGTAGTGGAACACCATTGTTCATCTATGCAAGAAAAGACTTGGCAGAAACAGATTTTTTGTTAAAAAATAAGTGTGCTTTTGTTGCTAATACAAAAGAGCAATTAGAATCTGAATTAAAAAAAGCACTGTATGATGTTGAAGCAAGGAAGTCTGTTGTTGAGAATTCAGGAAATATAAGAGAAAAATATTTTTTGTCAAATGAAAATTTCAAAAAAATAATAGAGGGTAGGTCGACTGGACTTGAAAATATTACAAGTTAATTGTGTGTACAAAACCGGTAGTACCGGGAAAATTGTTTATGACATACACACTGCACTGCAAGAAAACAATATAGATTCTGTGGTTTGCTATGGACGAGGAGACATTGTAGATGAACCAAATGTTTATAAAATATGCGGAGAGTTTTATTCTAACATCAATCATTTTTGGGCGAATTTATCCGGAGTTTTATATGGCGGCTGTTTTTTTCAACCAATAAGTTGATAGGGATTATTCAACAAGAAACACCAGACATTGTCCATTTGCATTGCATAAATGGATATTTTGTAAATATTTACCGGTTGGTAAGTTGGCTGAAAGCCAACCGTATCCGAACGGTACTGACTCTGCATGCAGAGTTCATGTACACGGGAGGATGCGGTCACTCCACATGTCCTCGCTATCGCTCGGACATGCATTCATGGTTCTTCGATCAAAGCAGACTTATGTGGAAACGAATGAAGGAAACATTTGATGGTTTTAAGGAAGGATTAATGATAACGTCAGTGTCACCGTGGCTGATGCAGAGGGCAAGCGCCTCTCCTATTTTTTCAGGGAAGAATCATTGTGTTGTAATGAATGGGTTGGATACAAATGTCTTTCACAGTCGGAAAAGTTATCTTCGAGAAGAACTGGGGGAGACAGGACAGAAAGTTATATTTCATGCAACACCAAATTTCAACTTGGATTCTAGACATATTAAAGGAGGATATTATGTAAATGAATTAGCTAAAAGGATGCCAGACGTAAAGTTTTTGGTTGCTGGTTCATACTTGGAAGGAATTGTTGTGAGTAATAACGTGATTTTACTTGGGAAGGTTGCAAATCAACAGAAACTTGCTGAGTTGTACTCTATGGCTGATTTGACGCTGCTTACTAGTAAAAGAGAAACTTTTTCGATGGTTACAGCAGAGAGCCTTTGCTGCGGAACTGCTGTGATAGGCTTCCAGGCGGGAGGACCAGAGCAGATAGCCATCCCTGAGTACAGTTGTTTTGTAGACCATGGAGATATGTCAGCATTAAAGAATGAAACGGAGAAAATGCTGAACAATTGCTGGGATTCCGGGAAGATAAGCAAGGAAGCTCAAAAAAATATAGTAAGGAAGTTATGTGTGAAGACTATGTTAAAGTATATGAGGGATTATATAATCTGGAATTATGAGAAGACGGATTATGTCTTTGGTAAAAATGTAGAAGCGATGTCGCGACAAGTAATTATGGGAAAGTGATGGAGGTATGGCGAAAGCATGACGTATTATATCGGACTTCTAATCTATATTTTTATACTTTATGCCGTGTTTGGTCAATGCCTTGAGATAAAACAGAGAAGATGGTTTTTCTTTTTTTGTATGTTTTGGAGTCGTTATTTTCCAGGGTTTTCGTTCAACTTCGGTAGGAACGGATTTGATCAGTTATATTCCCGATTACTCTGCCATTGGTAGGCAGGGCTTTACTCAATTAAGTTACATGAATTATGAGGTTGGGTATGTGCTTTTGAATAAAATTTTGTATGTATTAGGTTTGGATGAAAGAGGATTTTTGATTGCCATAGCAGTTATAATCCAAGTTCCAATCTTCTACACTTTATATAGCTATTCAGAGAGCCCAATCATTAGTATTTTGTGGTATTTTACATTCGGAAACTTTATTATGACATTCAGCGGATTAAGGCAAGGAATTGCGATTGCGATTTGTTTTGTGGCGTACATATTTATACGAAAAAAGAAAATAGTATTTTTCGTGTTAACGGTTTTGCTTGCTGCAACATTTCATTCATCTGCTTTATTTTGCATGCTATTATATCCGATGTACCAGATAAAAATGAATCAAAGGAATTTTACTATCTCCATATTTATTTTTATTGGTATGTATATGTTCC
>JAJBTP010000309.1 GCA_020860805.1 Tannerellaceae bacterium
TTTGATCGGAGAAGTCGTAAATCAACGTGAAGAAACAAAAGAGATTTAAAAACATACAATATACTTATGAATACCCAGATACATAATCATTTAAAGGAACTGGAGGCTGAATCTATTTATATTCTGCGGGAAGTAGCAGCTCAGTTTGAACGGCCTGTTTTACTTTTTTCCGGCGGAAAAGATTCTATCGTGATTGCCCATATGGCATGGAAAGCCTTTTACCCGGCCGCTATTCCTTTTCCTTTTTTACACATCGACACCGGGCATAATTTTGATGAAACAATTACTTACCGGGACAATTTTGCAAAGAAACTGGGTGTAAATCTGTTGATTGGTTCTGTACAGGAGTCCATTGACCGGGGAGATGTAACAGAAGAAAAAGGCTATAATGCCAGTCGTAACAAACTTCAAACTGTTACTTTATTGAATACATTGGAACAGTATAAATTTGATGCGGCTATAGGCGGTGCACGGAGAGATGAAGAAAAAGCGCGGGCCAAAGAACGTGTCTTTAGCCACCGGGACGAATTCGGCCAGTGGGATCCTAAAAACCAACGGCCGGAGTTATGGAATATTTTTAACGGAAGAAAACTACCGGGTGAACATTTCCGGATATTCCCCATCAGTAACTGGACGGAGATGGACGTATGGCAATACATCCTGCAGGAAAAAATAGCTTTACCCTCTTTGTATTATACCCATGAGCGGGAAGTTTTTAAACGGGACGATGTGTGGCTGGCAGTACATCCCTGTATTCAAAGAAAAGAATCCGAACAACCTGTCCTGAAAAAAGTGCGTTGCCGTACCATCGGCGATATTACCTGTACAGGGCTCATTGATTCACAGGCTTATACGGTAGAAGATATTATTAATGAAATTGCCTCTTCAAGGGTAACCGAAAGAGGAAACCGTTCCGACGACAAACGTTCGGAAGCGGCCATGGAAGACCGCAAAAGAGAAGGTTATTTTTGAGTATTCCAAAAAAGAAAATGAGTTAAAAGATGAGCAATGTAACAAATAAAAAGAGTGTTCAGGAAAACATAGGATACCTGGATATGGAATTACTACGTTTTACAACTGCAGGAAGTGTAGATGACGGCAAAAGTACACTGATAGGGCGGTTATTATATGATAGCAAATCGGTTTTCGAAGATCAGCTTGAAGCGGTTACACAAGCCAGTACCCGTTTGGGGAATGCAGAAGTAAATTTAGCTTTACTTACGGATGGCCTGCGTGCCGAAAGAGAACAGGGTATCACGATTGATGTGGCTTACCGGTACTTTGCTACTCCCAAACGCAAATTTATTATTGCTGATACACCGGGACACATTGAATATACCCGTAACATGGTTACCGGCGCCTCTACTGCCGATGCTGCTATTATTCTGATTGATGCACGGCATGGTATTGTAGAACAAACCTTACGGCATAGTTATATTACTTCTTTGTTAGGAATCTCCCATGTATTGGTCGCTATCAATAAAATGGATTTAGTAGATTTTTCCGAAAAGGTTTTTAACTCCATCCGGGACGAATACCGGCAGATTGTGAAAAAACCGGTTTGCAAAATGTAACCTTCTTTCCTATCTCTGCTAAAGACGGTGATAATGTGGTAAACAATTCGGAAAAGACTCCCTGGTATACCGGCAAATCATTATTAGCATATTTGGAAGAAATACCGGTTCACACCCTACGGGAGAATGGACCGGGACGTTTTCCCATCCAATATGTAATCCGTCCTCATAAAGAGCAGTTCCATGATTTCCGGGGGTATGCCGGCCGGGTGGGCGGAGGAACTTTTCAGGTGGGAGATGCTGTAACGATTTTACCTTCCGGGGGACAACATCTGTTATTAAATCTATTCACCAGAGTAATACAGACGTCAAAAAGGCGACCGACAATGAGTCTGTTACCCTCACATTAGCCGACAATGTGGATGTCAGCCGGGGAGATATGATTGTTCATAGTGCACAACCGACCCGGGTTAGTAACACGGTAGAAGCTATGATTTGCTGGTTTAATCCCAAAGGGCTTACAGCCAACGGAAAATATATAATACGGCATACTACCAACTCAATAAAAGGTATAGTAAAAGAGATTCAGTATAAAGTAAACATCGGAACGCTGGAAAAAGTAAACGTACAGGATGGAATAATACGGATGAATGATATTGCCCGGATTTCGTTACGAACCGCTCAACCACTTACGTATGATTATTATAAAGAGAACCGGCATACAGGAAGTTTTATTCTTATAGATGAATTTACGAATGAGACGGTTGCAGGAGGTATGATTGTAAAAGAAGAAAAATAAAAAGCTAAAAGTTGAATGGTATGGTTACAAGAGAATTAGCAGAAGAACTAAACAATCAGTTAAAAGATAAATCACCGGAGGAGGTATTAACTTATTTTTTACATGCTTTTAAAGGAAAGATTGCCCTTGCATCCAGTCTAAGCCTGGAAGACCAGGTTCTAACGGATATGATTGTAAATATTGACCCTGAAACCCGTATTTTTACCCTGGATACCGGACGGCTTTTTCCTGAAACTTATAGCCTGATTGAAAAAACCAACAGACGTTACAATATCCGCCTGGAGGTATTCTTTCCTCATGCGGAAAGTATCGAAGAATTAGTAAACAAGCAGGGCGTAAATGGTTTCTATTATACAGTTGAACAGAGGAAAGCCTGCTGCCGTATACGTAAAATAGAGCCTTTACTACGTGCCTTTAACGGATTGGAAGTATGGATATGTGGCCTGCGCCAGGAACAATCCGTAACCCGTCAGCATGTACAGGTAGTGGAATGGGACGAAAAACATCAGTTGATTAAAATCAATCCGTTAATCCGCTTTACGGAGGAAGAGATACGTAGTTATATCCGCCAACAGGCTATTCCTTATAATCCACTACATGATAAAGGCTTTCCCAGTATTGGTTGCCAACCCTGTACCCGGGCCATACGCCCGGATGAAGATATACGGGCCGGCCGGTGGTGGTGGGAAAATCCCGAAAATAAAGAATGTGGCTTACACCGATAAAATAAATAACGTATGAAAACCTTTATTCTGGCAGATAAACAAGACATTCCCCGTATAGGTATCAGATACCTGCTGGAACAACCTGCATTACGAGTAGAAACCATCGAGGAAGCTTTTACACAAACAGTACTGGAAGCGTTACTTACCAGGTTTCCGGATGCTGTTGTTATTCTGGATTTGGCATGTACTGATTTTATGACCGAAAAACTTCTGGCCACTCTCCACACAGCTCATCCGGAAATACATTGGTTGCTTTTTAGCGATGATATCCAGGAAAAACTACTCGATCATTACTGCGCTAATCCTCGTTTTAGTTTTGTATTAAAGCGTTGTGAAATCAATGAAATCAATGCGGCTCTTATTTATGCGACGAAAGGCGAAAACTTCATTTGTAATCCTATTACCCAAATGCTTTTGCATTACCGTAGGGATACCAATCAGAATAAAGAAAACCTTACTTCCACAGAGAAAGAGATTCTGAAAGCAATCGCTTTGGGAAAATCAGCCAAGGAGATTGCATCAGAATGAAATTCAAGTGTATATACAATCATTACTCATAAAAAAATATCTTCCGTAAACTGGAAGTTAATAATGTCCATGAAGCCACAAAATATGCTCTAAAGGTTGGTTTAATCGATACGATAGAGTATTACATCTAAATTTTTCGTATCTTCGTAGTACGCTCACATATAAGAGAATAACCTATGAAGAAAAAAGAAAAAAATACAAAAACGAAAAAAACTCTACAGACTGATGACCTTACTTTACAGACACTGGAAAAGGATAAACAGGTTTTCCTGATACAGTGTCTGGAGGCAGGTTACAATTTAATAACGAATGTTTTCAATGAGGATTCTCCGGAAACCTCTACCCCGGAACGACTGGATGATTTAATTGACAAATGGAATAAAGGGGATTTAAAGAGATTCAATCTACCGGAACAAACCTTTATCAGCCTGCTGGGGGCTTTATTGGGCCACTACGCAAACCGGGAATTTAACGGACAATGGATAGTATTAACCGATCCGTATGGTACTGATTACATATGCCAAACAGATATCAATCATTTTGAATTTCAGTTCTTTCCCTTCAGTACCGTAAAAAATGCAGTCCGGGAACCAGTCCCGGGAAAACTCTCCGGGATGATCCGTACGATCAGAGAGAAATTAAATGAGAAATAAGAAAGTCTATCAAAAATAAAAGTTTAAAAATCAATTTACAAATTTGGATTTCATTTT
>JAJBTP010000450.1 GCA_020860805.1 Tannerellaceae bacterium
ACATTATAGCCATCTACCCGCACAACTACAACAGGAGTGTCTTCATCAATTAATTCACCTAATGCTTTTGCTTCGACAACCTGATCATTAATACGCGCTTTCCCTATAGGGGCTAAACGGGACAAAGTAATACCCTCATCTCCCGGTTGAATACCTAATTCACGGGTAGAAGTCAATTTTGAATCCACATCCGTTTTTAACGAAACCCGGTGAAAGGAGTTCGAACGCATAAGCCATAAAAAAGCAATAACAAAAACGGCTAAGGCCCCCAGTGCTATATTCCCGGTAGCTGCATCTACCGAATAAGCATACAGTAAACCGCCGGCAGCAAAGATTGCTCCTCCGATACCGGCAACCGTTATACCCGGCAAAAGAAATATCTCTAATAAAATCAGAAATATGGCAAGCAGCATCAAAAAAGCAATAATAGATACAGTAAACACCATACACTAATGTTTTAGCGGTTTAATCTTAAATAATTAATCTCTGCATTACGGGCTTTCTTCTCCCAGGGTGCCGGCTGATCAGACAAGATATACAATTTATTTTCCAGTTCTAAAATAACCGGACTTAATTGTGTTTTTCCTGACTGATTCGTTTGTATATATTCCTGACGAAGTACAATCAGTTGCTCATGTATATCCTGCATTTCTTTGTTTAGGCTCACCACTTTTTCATAAAAGTTACGGGCCTCAGGACTCTGAAATTCTTCTAAGGTGTAATATACAATGTTATTATTTACAACAAACTCAAACTCTTTCTGACGCTCTGGTTCCCCCGCCATTTCCAGATGGGCCAACTCTATCAGGGCTGAATAATTTGCCTCAGGTTTCCAGGTTGCTTCTATAGAAGCTAATGATGCGCGATTCCTTTTTGTTTCTATATCTTCGCCCTCTATGCGGCTACGATTTTCATTCGGAATAAACAGATAAATACAAACTTTATCTTCCGGCTGAAAACGATCGGAAGCAAACCAACCCAATCCTTTTAATTCATCAAACACCATCATGTAATCATTATAAATAGAATTATAAGGCATCCCTAATTGCTCCGGTGTAAGATAAGTTTCAGAATTTATATTGTAACGGGTTACAAACAAGTCATATCCACCTAAAGAACCATTTCCGGTGGAAGCATAATAAATAGTCACACCATCCGTCATTACAAATGGGAAATTTTCATCTTCGGAAGTATTGATATTAGAAGGCAACTCTTTTTCATCACCCCATTTATCAATTAGCCGGGATTGACGGAAAATGGAATAGGAACCGTTCTCCGCAGGACGGGCATAATAAATATTATCACCTTTCTGGTTCATATATACTGTAGAGAAAACTGGCTCATAGGTCTGAAAGAAGTCCTGAAAATAACTTAAAGAACCACTTTCTTCACTCAATTTATAAGAATCCAGAAAATCAGCTTTACTTACAACCAAACTATCTATTACCTGTACATCTTCGACCCGTTCCAACATACGTTGAGCTTTTTCAGCAATAGCCAGACGGGCTTCAAACCGGCTCACATCCTGTTTCTTTTTAGATAATAACCCAATATATTTCCTAAACATGTCAGCAGCCTCTTCAAAATGATAAGTACGTAGGTACAATTCGCCCATGTAACGGAAAGACTCCTGTACATTTCGTTTGGTAGCAACCAGCAAATGTTTTTCTGCAGTCTGTAAATCACCGGTCTCAAAACAACACACACCATACCGGTGATTGTAAGAAGAATTAGAGGGAGTTTGTTTCACCAACTTTTCAAAAGCAGGTTTAGCCTCTTCGTACTTACCTTCGTTATACAGTTTCTTTGCCTGATCAAGGCTTTGAGCAAATAAATTGTTTGTTAAGCAAATAACACAGAATATATAGATAAGTTTCCGAATGAACTGTTTCATTGTTTTTTTCAAAATTAAAGTAATCCAGTTTCAAAGTTAATAAATTTTCGATAGAACAACTACTCCCGGATAATTATATATTGTTTAATTTTGCAGGCTCATAAAATAATAAAAACAAATGCCCTTACAAGCAGAAGAACGTATTTTCCACAAAGTTGAAGCAAAAGTAAAAAAAGCCATTTTCGAATATGGATTGATTGAGGACGGGGATCGGATTCTGATAGGATTATCCGGTGGAAAGGATTCCTTAGCGCTGGTTGAACTTTTAGGCAGGCGCTCTAAAATATTTAGTCCCCGCTTTTCTCTGGTAGTGGCTCATATTATCATGCGTAATATTCCGTATCGTTCAGATCTGGAATACTTAAAAAGTTTCACAGATAGATATGATATTCCTTTTATTGTGCATGAAACTTCCTTTGATGCATCCACAGACAACAGAAAATCCCCTTGCTTTCTTTGCTCCTGGACTCGCCGTAAAGCTATGTTTGACCTGGCTAAACAATATAATTGTAATAAAATCGCATTAGGACATCATCAGGATGACCTGATACAAACCATGCTGATGAACCTGATACATCAGGGAGCCTTTGGAACAATGCCTCCACGACTCAAAATGGATAAATTCGACATGGAAATTATACGTCCGCTCTGTCTGGTTGAAGAAAAGGAACTGATAACAATTGCAGAATGGCAGAAATACCGGAAACAAATAAAGAATTGTCCCTACGAAAGTGGTTCAAGCCGTTCGGAAATGAAGGATATTATTGCTAAAATGGAAGAAATTAATCCATTAGCCCGTTATAGCCTGTGGGGTAGTATGAGTAATATACAAACCACTTATTTACCTAAAAAAAGAAAATAAAAGTTTATTCTTTATCCAAACAAGTCCGGATATAAGTAAAAATAGCCTCCGTTTGTTCGGGATGAAACCAGGAAATCTCTTCGTCCCGTTTAAACCAGGTCATCTGTTTACGCGCATAGACACGACTATTCCGTTTGATTTTTTCAACTGCCTGCTCCAACGACCAGTTACCATCAAAAAATTGAAACAGTTCTTTATATCCAACTGTATTCAGAGAATTCAGATGGCGGAAAGGATATACTCTTTTAGCTTCTTCCAGCAAGCCATCTTTCATCATTTGTTCCACCCGGAGATTAATGCGTTCACATAATTCTTCCCTATCACGGGTAAGCCCGATTTTTATAATCCGGAAAGGACGTTGCTTTTTATTATTGGTCCGAAAAAATGAATAGGGCTTCCCAGTCTGCCGGCACACCTCTACAGCATGAATAACCCTTTTATAATTATTCCGGTCTACCTCCTCATAATGAACCGGATCTGCGTCTTTTAATTCGGCAAGAATATTTACCAGTCCATCCCTTTCAAACTCTGCATAAATAGCGTTTCTTATTTCCGGTAAAATAGTTGGAATATCATCAATGCCTTTACTGACAGCATCCAGATACATCATCGAACCACCTGTCATTAAGACAGCCGGATATTCGGAAAATAAGGAAGAGAGAAGAGCAAGGACATCTGTCTCAAACTGGCTGGCGCTATAATAGTCCGTTAATTCCAGAGTTCCCACTAAATAATGTTTTACTCTGGTCATCTGTTCTATAGTAGGAGCTGCTGTTCCTACCGGAAGGTCTTTATATAGCTGACGGGAATCTGCTGATATAACCGGAGATGATAACATTTCTGCAATTTGCAGGCTTAACTCCGTTTTGCCTACACCCGTCGGCCCTAATAATATAATTAATGTCGGAATCAATAACTTTCGTCAAAAGAAGTGTCCATAATATCATTCAATCCCTCAAAACCCTCTTTATCAAGTTCATCCAGATCAAACTCTGAGTCTCCATAGAAATCCTCACCTAACAGGTCGTTTACACTTGCCTTTGTATTTATTTCATCAAAAGAAACAATCTGAGGAGGAGGTACACCCTGTGATTTAGTACAAACGGGAGCATCCAAATCCTGTCCGGGAAGTATTTCTCTTGATTCCATAAAAAAAGCTCTTTCAGTCATATAGTCAAATACATACAACAACTTTTGTTCTTCATCTTCCAAAAGTTCCTCCAGGCGTGTATCTTCCATTATATAGCTATCTTCTTCCGATGATTTATCCATATCAACCAGGGTAATTTCTGTTTTCTTACTCCAGTCATCGTCACAAATAAAGAAAGAAGTCATTTGGTCATGATCGTATCCAACAGAGTCCAGAATAGCCTTATGCAGATCCAGGAATGTATCTTCTGCGTCAATCCTAATCTCACGAATAAAATCATCCACTTCGTCTGATAAAAGTAGAAATCTGAATACCATATTGTTTATGTTTTTATTTTTTCAAAAGTAATAAAAATATCTATTTAA
>JAJBTP010000255.1 GCA_020860805.1 Tannerellaceae bacterium
TAATGAGGCTAACTAAAAAGTCGCTATATGATTTTGTTATTATGATTTTCGCTTGTGCGGATTTATAAATCCGTGCCTTAACACAAACATAGTGTAGACACGGAAGCCAGCAAAAGAAAACACAGATTTATGCAGATTTTAATTAATATTTATCTGCGTAAAACTGCGCTTTCTGTGAAATCTGCGTTCCCTATACTTTAAATAAAAAAACTAAACTTATCCTTACAGTCCTTTATCCTCCTTATGGTTCTTACGAAACTCAGTCGGGGATTCATGGAAGTATTCTTTAAACTGGCGACTGAAATGATTGGGGTTGCAATAACCTAACTGATAAGAAATTTCCGACGAAGTCATATCAGTTGTTAATAACAATTTACGTGCTCGTTTCATCTTTATACTTAATACAAAAGCGGAAGGAGTCTGATCGGCCAGTCGCTTAACCATCAGATACAATTGAGTACGACTCATATTCATCGCCTGTGCTAACTGGATAACCGAAAGATTTACGTCATTCAGATGCTCATAGATATAAGTGGTAAACTCCCGCAAAAATATTTCATCCGCATTATTCACTTCTTTCTCTTCTACTTCCAGTTGATTAAAATTCGCATAATAAGAACGTAGTACATGTTTATTTTTGAGTATATTATCTAAACGCAGTTTTAATTCCTGTATATTGATTGGCTTCTGCAGAAAAGCATCCGCTCCGGAACGAAATCCCTGTATTTTACTTTCAGTTGAAAGATCTGAAGTAATAAGCAGTACCGGAATATGATTGGTCTGACTATTCTCTTTAATAGAACGGCATAATTCAAAACCATCCATTTCGCCCATCCGGATATCACTAACTACAATATCCACATGCTGGGATTTCATCAGGAGCAAAGCTTCCTTTCCATTTGCAGCAACCAATACATGATATAAATCCTGGAGTTTCTTCTTTAATACTTTCCGGGTATCCCGATCGTTCTCTACCAATAATATCTGGAACATCTGTTTACCGTCCGTATCTTCATTTCCGGCATAATGCTGCTCATCATAATACATCGTATTATCAACAATCCGCTCTACAATATCCGTACGGATATCCGTTGAAGTCGTCTGAAGGTTATCATCTGTTATTACAGGAATCTCGGCACGGAATATATTCCCTTCGTTTTCTACCCCCTGGACCGACAACTTGATATCCAACAGATTCGAAATACTTTGTACAATAGCCAGCCCAATTCCACTATTCATGTAGTTATTGAAAGAATGTGTGCGGATATAAGGTTGAAAAATAACTACCTTTTCTTCATCAGACAGAACAGGGCCGATGTTAAAAACATCTACCACTAAATGTCCTTTGTTAAGATAAACATGCAAAGACGTTTTTCCCCCAGGCATAGTATGCTTAAATGAATTGCTTAACAGATTACCAACCAGCATCTCCATCTTATCCGCACCAAATAACATGGAACAGCTTTCTATGTCCGTAACAAATCCGGATTCAATGTTTTTTTGTTTATACAACGGACAAAAAGCTTCATATATTCCCCGTAAGAAATGAATCGCATCATATTTCCTTATATCCAGGGAAGCATGTTGTAACTCCATATTCCGGAACTCCATCAACTGGTTTACCAGAAATTCCAGACGCTTTACATTCCGTTTAAAAATTTCAGTTTCACTATCCTGTTCATTACTATAAGGCAGTATTTCATCCTGTAGAGTAGAAATGATAGCCAGAAGTGTTTTGAATTCATGGGTGATATACGTAAAAACTCCAGTTTCATTGCATTCATACGGGTTAGTTCTTCCTGTTCCTGATGAGCCTGGCGGATTAATTCCCGGCTCCTTCGCTGGCGGTTTACAAACTGAATAATAAGCCATATAATTCCCAGAAGAATTAACGCATATACTAACTGCATATACCAGGTTAATAAAGGATGAGGCTTTACTACAATATGAATATCTTTCGATGCCAGTAATATGTTATCCTCACCTTCCAAACGGATCTGTAAAGTATACTGACCGGTAGTAAGCCCGGTAAAAGAAATTTCGTTCGAAGCCGGGTTAATCTCATACCATTTATCATCAAACTTTTCCAACCGGTAACGGCATCTATAGGCAACGGGCAAATCAGCCTCATAATCCACCAGGGTAACCCCAAAAGAAATAAAATTCTGGTTATGATTCAGTATAATTTTATCTGTATAATTAATATGGTTCTTTAGCAAACCGATAGCAGCGGGTAGTACCGGCTCATTAAATAGCTTAAATTCGGAAAGGTATAAAACAGGATTATTTTTTACAGGTAGAGGCAGGATACGAGGATCAAAAGTGAGTAATCCATCCGAAGTACCAAAATAGATCATACCCCTGTTATCTTTACAAAACGAACGGGTAGTAAAGTCATTTTCACCCAGGCTCCAGACCAGATTAACAGAACGCATTTCTCCGTCGGGATTTATCCGGATTAAACGATTCCCGGAAGTCAGCCACAGATTACCATCCATATCTTCCTCTATACCGGCAATACTACGGGAACGTTCCGGAATTTTCCATACCACCAGTTCATCCCCTTCCAGACGGTATAATTCTCCCCGTGTTGTACCGGCTATGATTTGCTTATCCTCCGTAAGATAAGCCGACTCAATAAAAAGATTACGGGGTTCTTCAAAAGCATACGCATGGATCATACGGGTTTGCCGGTTAAAACGATACATCGAATTATAGTTAATAAACCAGATGTCCATTCCATCCGGAATAATACGGCAGAAAGCATAGTCCTGCTCCCGCACAGGAAGAAGATTTACAAAAGAGCCGGTCTGGTCATTATACAAATCAATACCCTTATTGCTGGCAATAAATATACTGTCTTTTGCCAGCGGATAAGTTCCAAACACAGTCCGTCCACTCAATGTATTTTCTCTATCCGGTTGATTGATATAATGAGAAATTCCTCCAGCAGGCTGAATCTTATAAAGTCCATTGGATAAAGCACCCGCCCATAAATTCCCTTCCTGGTCAAAAGAGAGGGATAAAATATCCGCCACACCTAATCGTTCCTGCCCATATTGTTTTTTAATTTTTCCCTGATTATCCAGACACAGAACACCCATACAATTAGTAGCGACCCATACCTCTCCTTTAGCGTCTGTTGTAATGTCATTAACCGTTACACCGCCGGTTTTACTCTGAGTATCTGATAAATGATAAAAATTGACTCCGGTTTCCAGTTCTTTAATATAAAACAGTCCCGTAAAAACAGTACCAATAACCATATGCTGATCAGAGGTTCTGAAAACATTTACTACAGAAGTATTCAGGGTTATATTATAACTGTTTTCAAACCGATACGGCTGTAAATGGCGGTTGTTATGATCATATACAGCAATTCCATTTCCATATCCTATCCATAAACGATCATACTTATCCTCCATTATACTTCCGATGGATTCGAATTCACGGATACCAAATTCTTTCACTAAATCCTCCTTCCGGAAAGTATCCAGTACCCGGTTATAACGGTACAAACCATCCTTTACCGTACCTACCCAGACACTACCTTTAGAATCCGGATATAAACAAAGTCCGGTCAACGGGGAAAATCATCACTAACTAACTGGTAGCTATTTATAATCGTAAAAGAATCATCCAGTTTATATACCACATCACTGGCATGTCCCCACAGTACGCCAAACTTATCAATATGAAGAGTTGTGAACGGAACATCACTCTTTATAAGGGAAAGTTGTTTATCCTTATATTGATATATTTTCTCAGTAGAAAGAAGAATAATATCTTCTCCTTTGTTTAAAACAGAAAGGATATAACCAATATCATACGTACCATCTTTAACCCGTACAATAGAACCGGATTCATAATCATATGCATCTATATATTCGGAAGTAGCAATCAGCATCTCCCGTCCGGTATCAAACAAACAGGTAATTAAATGTCCGGTATATTTCTCAACCTGTTGTAACTGTTTGCTATCATAAATATCCAGGCCGGTATTGGTTCCAATCCAGAGACGGCCATAGCGGTCTTCTGCAATACTTTTTACATGATTATTGGATATTCCTTCGTTTTTACTGATATGGATATAATTTTTTATTACATCATATTCACGGGCATAAGCAGGGAAGAGCAAGCAACATCCCAAAAGGATAGTATATAGGTTTTTCATAGTAAATACTTTTTATAAAGATAAAATATATATCTCTACAAAAGATATTCCCTACCTATCTAAATGTTCACGAAATACTATAAGA
>JAJBTP010000322.1 GCA_020860805.1 Tannerellaceae bacterium
ATATTATCGAGTTTATTTAGCATCCGGGTATGTGAATATCCGGGTGCATTTTCCGGTATTGGCAAATATCCTCTACGGTAACTACCGGCATATGGTGTTTTTCAGCAAAAGTTATGATTTCCGGTAACCGGGCCATCGTTCCGTCCGGATTGGTGAGTTCACATAAAACAGCTGTATCTCCCAAACCAGCTAACCGTACTAAATCCACACTGCCTTCCGTATGTCCTCTACGTTCCAATACTCCCCTACGACGGGCTGTGAGAGGAAATACATGTCCCGGATGAGCCAAATCATCCGATTTGGCATCAGCTGCTATAGCTGTCCGGATGGTTTGTATCCGGTCGGCAGCCGATACGCCTGTTGTCACTCCTTCCCGTGCTTCTATGGATATAGTAAAAGCAGTCTGGTTTTTACTGCTGTTATTCTGTACCATAGGATGCAAACCCAGCGCATCACATTTCTCCTGTGTCAGACACAGGCAAACAATTCCGCTGCATTCCCGTATCATTAATGCCATATCCTGTATAGTCATGGTTGAAGCCGGGAATATAATATCTCCTTCATTTTCACGGTCTTCATCATCAATTAATAAGATACCTTTTCCGGAACGTAATGCTTCCATAGCCCGTTCTACCCGCTCGTTAGAATCCTTCCCAAATTGTTTAATTGTTTTCATTTTACCCTGTTTTTAAAACTAATTTATTCCGTTAATACATTCACAGGGCCGGATAGAAAAGTTATTGAAAAGATATGCCGGCATAATATACCAAAAAGACAGATCTTCTTTGTACCGCTCATTTCCTTCTCCCATCCAGACTATCACTGTCGGTTCCGGAATTTCACCGGATCAATCCTTACATATTATAAGGAGTCGCAGACTTTTACTGCCGGTAGGGAATTACACCCTGCCCTGAAGAATATGAACTACAAAAATAAGAATTATTAGATAAAAAACTAATCAAACTCTAATAGTAGTCTAATCAGTTTCTAATCCTACCCGATGGATATCCTGTTTACTTTTGTTATCACAAAGACAAATTCAAAAGGAGCTAAAAGCATGTATATGAAAAAAATGCCAATCATGAAAAAAATTTTCTTTTTTAAAATTGTATGGGCAACAATTACCATAGGGGTACTTGTTTCCAGCCCGGCTACTGCTACCGGCTCACCCTCACCTTTCCCGAATGCTATTCAGATAAACAGGGAAGATATGGATGGTTTATTAGCAGGAATAGACGTCATCTCACCATACGGTATTGTATCTATCCTATCTCTCAAAACCGGCATGACCTTTATGAATAGTGGTGACATAGGAGCTGAAACCTGGTTCGCTAATCGTGGTTTCGGACGGGATAATAGCCGGCTTATTCTTGTGTTACTGGATGGCCGCCCCCTCAATCTGGCAACCAACGGAACGGTTGAGTTTGACGATATACCGATGAATATCGTGGAAAGCATTACCGTATATCCGGGACCTGTTCCGGCACAATACGGAGGTTATCAAACAGTAATAGATGTGAAAACCATACACAACACGGATTTGGTACAGGCAAAAACGAGTATTTCGAGTCTGAATACCTACCGTTTTTCCACTACATTAAGTAATAGCGGACGTTTTTACTACCTGGCAAACTTTGATTTGGACTTATCCAAAGGAGCTTCCGACACACAGCTAAACGGAATCTTATCGGATTTCCGCTATGCCAACAGACAGGTATATACCATGTTGCCTACGCTAAAAGCCGGCTATGAAATCACAAAAGATTTGGATCTTTCTGTAAACGGAAGTTTTATAGACTTCAATAAACTTTATAACTACGAAACGTATACGGAAGACGAAACGTTCCGTCGCCGTAAAATGCAGAATTATTCTCTGTTGTTACAACCGGGTAAAGGGTCTGAACTGGATTATATGTTCTCTTTCTTCCATACTCGTGAAAAGGAATTTCAACATTGTATTTTCCCGGAGAATACGACTTACAACATGCATTGGGGAAATCAAAAAAGATATTTAACCGGATTCCGGGGACATTACCGGCACCAATGGGCCGGACTGGTGGCATTAAAAGCCGGAGGCGAAGCCCAATGGGTGAAAGGAAATACAGATGAAGATTATTTGTATTTTAAATACAAAGACAAACAAAACTATTATAGTGCTTTTGCCCAATCCGAATTCACCTTATGGAAAGGAGGATACATAAATATAGGCGTACGTATGGACGGACAAAAGGATATCAGTAAAACCTATTTTAGTCCGGTATTTGCAGCTAACCAGTCTTTATTGAATGATCAACTTTCTTTTTATGCCAGCTACGGGGTTACCAGTCGCTGGATTCCATTGAACGAAGTAAATACATTTTACAGACCAATCAGTACGATTGTCTCATTCGGCCCACCGGTTTCTTCGGCGGAGGCTTTGGAACTATCTGACAATACACTGGCTATAGAACGAACCAAAGCGTTCGATGCAGGGGTAAAAGGTAAACTATTCAATCAGAAATTAAATCTGGGGGCCAACTATTTCTATATGAAAAATGAAGGTCAGTTAGGTACTACCATCTTTGAGATAGCCAAAGTAAAAGATACGGAGTACTTAGCTATGGCAAAGGTTGATCGCAATTTTCCGGGCTATGATATCAGCCAGGGACTGGAATTTGAAGCCGACTATAAACCCTTCCGTTCCCTCTATCTGTTTGCCAATGCCACCTATTTCATAACATGTAAAACAGAAAAATATAAAGAGACTGAAGTCTTTGAGTCTGTTCCTGCTGCCGGACAATTCGTACTTGCTTATGATGGCAATTCCATTATTCCGGGGGCATACAAATGGCTTGCTAACTGGGGAGCCACCTATCGTCCGGTGAGTGATGGCATGCTGAACCTGGTATTTCGTTACCGGTCAAAGATGTATGACCCGATTATGAAAATGGGAGTAGATCCGGAAACCGACCACTTATCCAGATTTGTAACAGTAGATTTAGCTGCTTCCTACAACATTATCAAGAAAAGAGATTATACGGTAAAAGCTACTGTTTCGGCCTACAATCTGTTTGATAAATCATGAGGAAACGTTTGCTCATTATCCCATGATAGGCCGCTTTTTCTCTGCAGGCTTCACCATTACTCTTTAGCCGGAAATAAAGAACCGGAATCTTCACTAAACAGAGCCTCAGGTAAATCAAACCTGGGGCTAAACCATTAAAATTAGTACCGGCAACTATAAAAATTCTTTAGGATTTTGGTTTTAAATCAAATCTTTTTTTTACTTTCGTACCATTAAGTTTTTAAACAAAAAGAAAAGTAATTTATACATTCTAATTTATTTAATTCAAATGAAAAAAGTTTTCACCATTTTGACCTTAGTTACCTTATTTTGTGTAGCTGGTATCCATGAGGCTGAAGCCGCCCGTATCCGTATTCCCGTCGGAAGTTATCAGAAAATGAGTAAAGTAAGAGATTTGCCACAAGAAGAGTATTATCAAACCACCGATGATGAGCATTTTGACTTAGGTGTTAAATATACAGTCTACCAGATTTGCTGGATACCTGTATGGACAGAAAGTGCACCGGAACTTGTCGGTTACATCAACAATGATTATTATGTCAGTTTTGATGAAGAAGATATTGAATTATTGGCTGAAATGAATGAGATACCCAATATTCAAAAACTGGCTAAAATGCCTTTCTGGGATGCCTGGGGAGGGAAGCTGATTTTCATCGTTATTATAGGAATTATCCTTTACGGCTCTTTTAGCAAATCCGGAGACGATGATGATGAAGTAACCGAAAAAGCAGCATAAAGCTGTTCCTAAAATGACTAAAGAATTTCTAAGACCTACGCCACAAACCAGGTCTTAGAATTCTATTTACGGATAGCAACAAAATCATTTAAGCCTTTGGGTCTGTATAAGAATACTCCCCAAGTAGATATTTCATCTTCTGTTTCACTCACTAATGCTTTCTAGTACTTAAATTCTCTATTAGGTATATACAAAGCTACTAATTTACCATTTGCACAGACTTTCATTTCATAGTTATCAATAGGCAGCATATTTTCAACACATCCTCTAGTAAGGTTTTCTATATTTCTTTTATACATATTTTCATATCTCTCGTGCGTGTTGTACTTACTACTTTATTTATAGCTTTGATTGCTTGTCCTATATTAAGATATAACTTGAGCAGAAAATAATAACTACAGCTTTCCTTTTAGACTAATAACAGAATACATAACCGGTTTAAATTTCTCCGC
>JAJBTP010000325.1 GCA_020860805.1 Tannerellaceae bacterium
TTTTGAATATTTGCAAGAGACTTAGAATTCACCCCTTGCCCCTCTCAAGAGGGGAGATGAATACCCTATTTTTCAATTGATTAAATCTAAAATAAATTTTCCGGCCAAGACTGCCTCAAAGGGCACCCTTTAATATCTATTAAACCGGATTAACGAATCAGATTCAGATTGGTTGTATTTGGTTGTTGACCGTTACCGTATGCAACACCGATATCCCGTATTGCAGAGATAATGCGTTTTTGTTTTTCCACATTATCTTCATACTGTTTCTTTTCCCATTGCCAATCTTCATCAATACGGTCTTTAATTTCATTATATAAAGCCGTTGCTTCCGGATAACAACCTGCGTCCGGCAGAATCCGGCTCAGATATACAGCTGCCATTTTAGCTCCGTCGGCATTTTGTTCACTCATCCAGATAGCTTTAGCCTGAGCCAGATTCTGAACGCAAAGTTCATCTTTGTAAAGTTCATAAATCTGTAATCCGGCTTCAAGAGCTTCATCATATCCTTTACAACATTCAGGGATAGAAGCAACCTCATAGAAAGCCTGATCAAATTGTTTGGTCAAAGCCAGCGCCTGTGCCCGTTTGATAATATCACCATAATGGGTATCATAGTAGTTTAGAATTTTCTCTTTACCACTGTTGATAAAAGCATCCAGGTTCCGGTTCCGGATATTTATCTGACGGATAGCGTCAATAAATGATTTCGTTTCATTTTCCCCAACCCCTTTGGATTCCATACTGAATGAATCATAAATTTTATCTCCGGTAATGTCCATAATATAGAACGTAATTTCCAGGTCCTGGGATACTTTAGTAGGAGGACCAGCCAGTACATCTTTTGTTAAGACATGTAAGTCGGCTGTCAACATAAACCGTGAACTGAAATCATCCGAGTGAAGTCCGTTCTTAACCACAATTTGTTTTAGTTTGTTGGCAAGTTGTGAACCAGCCTCACGTGAAATCTGTGTAGAGGTCTGGGGAACTGCTACTGTTAGCGGCAGTTCACATTGTTGTGCAGAGGCCGGGAGCCCGTTTAACAGGGCTGCTATACCTAAGCAAAGAATTGTTTTCTTATACATAACTCTTTCTTTTTATTTTTCACCAATGATAAGCAGGCAACGGCCTAACCCTCTGTTGATGATTTTACAGGGTAAATTGTAAGGAGCCTGACGCAGGAAGCGCATCAGGTTACGTGCAAAATGTTCAGTGTCCATCGGCATACCATTTTCTCTGAAAAGAGGAATACGTACCTGGTTGAACATAATATAGTTTTCCGTTGCATCCGCTTTGCTGTAACGGTGGTTCACGGTGTTCATCGCCATCCAGTCGTCGATGATTTCTGTCAGTTCATACCCATTGAATTCAGTTTCGAGGTCAATCCCCGAACCGTTATCAAATACCCGTACATCCAGAGCAATTTCACGACCGTTTTCAAACAAGTCGTCAAAATGTGCCTGTAACTGGTTGTTGAACTGATCCATGTTTACCAGGATGGCTTCTTCCAGCAATACGGCCACTTCTGCTGAAAAGGAAGGAGCGCCTGTACCCTGTGCACCGGCAATCTGTTTATTCGTATACGCGTCAATACCACGCAGGTTGTAGGTGATGGATTTTTTCGGGCCGCTTGTATTGATAGTCCAGTCTACTTCCAGAATAATATCCGCTTTCGCTGTACGTCTCAGTTTATCCAGCGGACTTTCTGCAATTGTTGCACCTGATTCTTTACTCATAATCAGGTTATCCTCAGCAGTCATATTCTGGATATTACGGATAGAGGCCGATAAATCCTGCAAAGGGAATCCGCGTTCCGTCATTAGGATATTGATTTTAGAAATCACATTCATCAAATCTTTATCATTCTGAAGGGCTGTTTTATAATCCGGAATGACTTCTGTTAGTCCCTGGTTGTCGAATACCTGTGTATAACCGTTCTGGTTGCACCATACATCTCCGGGAACGACCATCAAAGACGGTTTTTTGCTTGCCCGAACGCAAGGGTTAAGCAGGCAAAAAGGGAAAATACTGTGTATAATAACTTTTTTCATTGGTATGTTTGATATTTTAATTGATTACATTATCCCGTTGCAGACGCTCACGCAGTTCCGAACGTTTTACACGCACAACAATGCTATATTGCATCTGGCTTTGATTACTTTTTTTGACTTTGGATTTTCTTTTTTCATCTTCTATACTTACGTACTTACGATAGTCACCACGGTCTGTCAGAAAGCGGTTGAAGTAAGCTTCGTATTTTTCCTGGGCATTTACTTCGGTTACCAAAGACCGTGTATTACATTCATTGTTACCACTGCGAATGCCTTTGAAAAGAACATCCCGTACAGCGTTTTTCTTAGCCTGCTCTACTGTATCAGCTTTGTTACGCCCGGTTCCCCAGGCACGCAAGGTTTGTGAACCGTCCAGCTCTACACCCAGACATTCAGACTCATACGTATAATGGGATGCTGTAGAATACGTTTGTTTATTACAGGAAGCCAGCAGGCATAGAACCATGGCCAGCATCAGACTAATGTGTATATTCTTTCTCATTTTAAATACGATTAAAATTCATATGCTATTTTTCCTAACAGGAAACTGGTTCCTGACGAATCATTATTCAGCTTTTCCGGATTTTCATAACTATAAGTAATACCCACCAGAAAAGCAGAGCGTCTTTCACCGATACGTAACCCTAATGTGGGAGCAAAGATAAGTCCGTCCCGGATAGCAACCCCTACATCAACCGACCAGTAAGGTACGGTTTTTCTGTATTCGTTTGTCATAAAGTTGCCTCTCACATTGGCAAACACAGGGAAAGCCCAGGGTATAGAACTATCCCGGAATTTATCATTGTCAATGTAATAACGTACACCGACCCCGATACCTACTTTCAGAAATTCGCTGAAACGGTATCCGTTTACAACACTGGCGTTTACTACCTGTACATTCCTTTTGTTCAGTAATACAGATGAACCGGCGGATATTTCAGGTGAAATCCAGTAACCGGTGTTTAATTCCGAATAATCAATATATTTGATTTTTTTTCGGCTGTTTTGGAATGATAATCTCCCTTTCCTGAGCAAAGGTGTACGAGCAGAATCCTGCCAGGATTAGTAACAATAGAATCTTATTCATACGCTTTTT
This sequence comes from Tannerellaceae bacterium, assembly GCA_020860805.1. Taxonomy (GTDB): domain Bacteria; phylum Bacteroidota; class Bacteroidia; order Bacteroidales; family Tannerellaceae; genus UBA4116. The sequence goes on from JAJBTP010000325.1 coordinate 3,148, forward strand.
AATTTTAGAATCCCTGAGTCAGTGCTTTAAGAATGCCGGCAGCTTCCAAATCTTTTCTCAGCATATCTTTAGAAACCGAAACGGTTGCTTTTACTTTGTATTCTTTTTTATTTAACCGTACGGTTTCGTACGAATTATTAAGCAACGAAGCATATTTCAGATATTGACCACTTCCAAAGAAGGATTCAAAAAAATCTGCTTTTTGTTCTTCCAGAGCAGGAGTCTGTGCCAGTGCTTTCTGTGCAGTACATCCCTGTGAGGCACCAAAGCCACGGAAGATAACCCCGTGTACGGCCCCTTTTTTAATATCTTCTGAAGATACCTTTTTTACGTTTTTGGTGTATATCGAAACGCTAACCAGATAAGTTCCGGTTGTTCCGGCACCAGCGCATTCAATGTCATATCTGACATCCATCGGATTTTTGTTTTTGGCCTCTGCTGTAATAAACAGGGCAGATAAACAAATCATCAATAAGCAAATCTTGTTTTTCATCTTTTCCTTTATTTAATTTCACGTATTAACATACCGGGGCAGAACGTACCACCGCTTACTTTTTTAAATTCGGTTGCAGTCAAAGTTGCGCCTTCAAACTCTTCTTCTACTGCCAGATACCGGTTATCCCATATTTTCCCTTTTACCGGCTGAATAATTCCAGCCCGTTTGTAGGTTGTTTTTTCCATTTGTATCCACCATACGGTTCCAGTACCTCAAATTTAGTGTTTTCTGTAACCCCTTCCTTTACACCTATATCGGCGATAAGCGGATCAACCTGGGTTAAAGGTGTTTTTACTTTAAATTCATCATGATTGCGTTGCAATCTGACGATAGCGTTATCGATAGCACGTGTACAGACTTTTTTAATCATGTCTTCTTTTGTGCTAACTCCTTTCAGCGTAGTCGTTCCACTGTCCACACTCTGGGAACCCACAAAGGTTACACCAAAAAGTTCTTTCTCATTTTCAAACGCTTCTTTCTTTTCCGGGTCGAGTGAATTTTCGTCAATGTAATACATTTCATAGAATGTACCCGCAATATCTTCATCCCAGTTCAGACGAAACAGGTAAGAAGGTAACGGTTACCCGGAATCCGGC
>JAJBTP010000145.1 GCA_020860805.1 Tannerellaceae bacterium
ATATAAGATTTTGCCCTTTATTTCCAAATATTTACAGACTCTTTAACTATCCTCACAACATGTCATTCTACTCTCTATCCGAAAGATGAATATGAAAGACAGAATGCTGCATTCCGGATTCCTAAAAAAACAAAAAGAGAAAAGTATAATCACCTTTCTCTTTTCATACAGATTCCTGTATTTATTTTTTACATCGTACCTGACTCCGTTTGCTGTCTGTTATTATTATAAGCTGTTATTGTTTGTGCAGGGAATGGATCTACATGTTGTACCAGCACTTTATTTCCACTTTTCACACATAACAGGGTTTTATCATTGAGTTCCTGAGTTTGAAAATTAAATATCAGATTCGGATTAAAATGTTGTCCGTTAATACGTGTTTCAAAGTGTAAATGATCGGTAGAAGCTCTTCCGGTTTGACCTGTCGTTGCAATAGCCTGTCCGGCTTTAACCCGCTCTCCTACTTTTACCAGATTCTTTGTATTATGACTATAAAGTGTTTCCAAACCATTATAGTGGTGGATTACAACTACATTTCCATAGGTCGGATTACTTCTGGATATACGAACAATACCATCAAAAGCAGCCAGTACTGTATCTTTGCGTGCTACTTTCAGGTCTACCCCTGTATGGCGTACTCGTCTGCCGGCGTATTCTGATAAAAGTTTAGCTCCCGGCAAAGGAAATGCATACTCTTCTTTCTTGATCCGTGTCAGGTCAATGAGTATTTTATTATCCAGTGCAAATAACTTGGCATCTGTTGCATTAAACTCATACAAATCCACAGCAGTAAAGGATTCAGTTATATCAATCCGGTTAATATCAATTTCGGCATCTTCCAATACGTGCACTGCAGCCCAGTGCTCCATAGAAAATTCGGGTAAGTCAAAAGGAACTTCAGGGAACTTTACTGTAGGTTGAATGGGATGCGCCTGAGCGGTTTGATATACAGATTGGCAATTAGTCAGAAATAATAAAAAACGGTATTGCAAGTATATAAATTAGTTTACTTCTCATCTATATTTTCGTTTGTTTTGCGATACAAGGGTACAAAAATTTGAATTGTTAAAAAAATCAGGTGCTTTTTGGGATGACACTTTTTCACATTAGCCCGGCAACTTTATAGGTGCCTGCGTACATATTTTGCTTTTTATATTATATTTGCTTCCGTAAAACGTATAATTTTTTGGAAAACACATTAATTCTAATTTTAGTATGAAAGTAATGAAAATTACCTTAGCCCTTTTTATGTGTTTACTTCTGTTACCCGGATGTAAACAGGGTGAAAAGGAGACGCGGGTATTAAAGCTGGCCCATGGTCTATCTCCAACCCATTCTGTCCACCAGGGACTTGAGTTTATGAATAAACGCCTGGTTGATTTGTCCGGAGGAAAAATGTTATTGGATATTTACCCCTCTTCTCAGCTTGGTTCTGAAAGCCAATGTATCGAATTATTACAAATCGGAAGTCTGGATATAACGAAAGTCTCCTCGGCATCTCTGGAAGGATTTGTAGATTTATTCAAAGTATTTGGACTTCCTCACCTATTAGAATCCCGCGAACAATATTTTAACGTATTAGACGGACCCATCGGACAGGAATTACTTACCCTTACAGAACCTTACTGGTTCAGAGGCTTAACCTACTTTGATGCAGGAGCACGCAGTTTTTACACAACCAACCGCCCCATTCGTAAACCGGAAGATTTAAAAGGATTAAAAATACGTGTACAGCAAAGCCCGATAGCTATGGAAATGATGGTTGCCTTTGGTGGTTCAGCTGCTCCGGTTGACTGGGGAGAATTATATACTGCCTTACAAAGTAATGTAGTAGACGGCGCAGAAAACAATGCTCCCTCCATTACTACAGCCTTCCACCACGAAGTTGCCAGATACTTTACTGTGAACGAACACACGATGTGTCCGGACGTTATAATCATTAGTACGACAACCTGGGAAAAGCTTACTGAACAGGAAAAAAATGGTTACAACAGGCTGCATCCGAAGCAACTCTGCATCAACGTGAATTATGGGAACAACAGGAAAGAGAATCTTTACAGGAAATCAAAGAAAAAGGAATCGAAATTATCTACCCTGATAAACAACCTTTCATTGATGCAGCTCAACCGATGATTGAGAAATATAAAAATGATCCTATTTATCGTGAACTAATCCAGAAAATCCAGGCAGCCGTATGAGAAAATAATAGATAAATCGTTGGAAACCTTATTGGTTTTTTTTGACGGGAATCCTTGTCCTTGATGTCCTATGGCAGGTTATAAGCCGCTATATACTGACTTCTCCCAGTATGTTTACAGATGAATTAGCCGGATTTTTACTGATTTGGGTCGGATTATTAGGTGCTGCCTATGTAGCCGGATTAAATGACCACCTGGCTATAGATATACTTTTACAACGTTTACAACCAGAAAAACAATTCAGACTACAATTGTTTATTTTTGCTGTAGTATTCATATTTGCCATATTTGTCCTAATCGTCGGAGGTAGCTGGTTGGTATATACCCGTTTTTACCTGAATGCAACCTCTGCCTCTCTGCAAATAAATCTGGGATATGTCTATCTGGTTTTACCTATCAGTGGAGTTCTGACCGCATACTATACGGTAGACAATGCCATTAAATTAATTCATACCCATAATCAAACTACTGAGAAATAATCATGGACTATATAGGAATTTTAGTACTCGTTTTGAGCTTCTTTACGTTGTTAACCCTCGGTGCACCTGTCGCTTATAGTATCGGTGTTGCCGGCATATTAACAATGTTAGTTAATATAGATATGTTGCCGGCATTTACTACGTATGCCATGCGAATGGCTTCCGGACTAAACAGCTTTGCATTACTGGCTATTCCCTTTTTCATCCTTGCCGGTAATATTATGAACAGTGGAGGAATTGCTCTAAGATTAATTGATTTTGCTAAAGTTTTAGTCGGACGGTTACCCGGAGGATTGGCTGTTGTAAATGTAGTTGCCAATATGCTATTCGGAGCCATTAGTGGTTCTGCTGCAGCTTCCGCATCGGCTATCGGTAGTATAATGACTCCGGAAATGAAAAAAGCTGGTTATGACCCCCATTTTAGTGCTGCTGTTAATATTTCATCAGCCACTACCGGATTAACGATTCCTCCCAGTAATGTACTTATTGTATTTTCTCTTGCCAGTGGTGGTGTGTCTGTTGCCTCTTTATTCATGGCTGGATACCTACCGGGAATATTTACAGGATTAGCCATCATTATTGTAGCAGCTTTTATAGCTTCACGTAAAAACTATCCGGTTGGAGAAAAAGTTGTTTTTTCGGAGGCTGTTAAGAAGTTTTTCCGGGCTATTCCCAGTTTAATGTTACTGGTAATTGTCATCGGAGGTATTCTGTTCGGTTGGTTTACAGCTACAGAAGCATCTGCTATTGCTGTATTATACGTCTTGATTCTGGCATTTATCTATAAGGAATTGACCCTCAAAAAACTACCCAAAGTATTACTGGACTCTGCAAAAACTACAGCTATTGTAATGCTTTTGATTGCTACCTGTACCGGTCTCTCCTGGATTATGAGTTATGAGAATATTCCCCAGACGGTAAGTCATGCCCTGTTAAGTATCAGCGATAATAAGTTTGTTATCCTTATTATTATCAACCTTATTTTGTTGGTTGTTGGTATTTTTATGGATATGACACCGGCTGTATTGATTTTTACACCGATTTTCCTTCCTATCGCTACCCAACAGTTAGGAATGAATCCTATACATTTCGGTATTATGATGGTATTAAACCTTTGCGCAGGTTTATGTACTCCTCCAGTAGGTTCCGTATTATTTATCGGATGTAGTGTTGCCGGAGTCAGAATAGAAAACGTAATCAAACCCCTGGTTCCTATGTTTATTGCCATGTTGGTAGTTCTCTTCCTGGTTGCATTCTGCCCGGATATTTCATTACTGATACCCAGATTATTCGGACTATAATAATAGCATAGCACTTAATATTATTTTTGTAGAAAAGAGGCTGTCTCAAAATAAAAATTGAGATAGCCTTTTTTCTTATCTAAAACCTACGTCCTCTAAGGTAAAAGTAGCATATTCTGCTATCTCAGGTATTAACTTCCAATATTCGAGGTAGCATTGGCTGCAAGGAAAAATACCCTATGGTGTACACCAGACAACCTCTTAGGTGTACACTATATAGGCCGTTGAGTGTACACTGTAGGAACTCTTCGGTGTACAC
>JAJBTP010000491.1 GCA_020860805.1 Tannerellaceae bacterium
GTTTGATTCTTTATTTTAATAACCCTCCTATATAAAAAATGTTCTACAGCATTTACGGGATAATAAATTTAAATTTCGTTTGGTCATACGCGATGGATAAAACCCCGAATCCGACGAATAAACGCTCTCTTTGGAACAGAATCATTCAGCGGAAAAGAACGTTCTTTGTGAAAACGTCTGCTGTATGAGAAGATATACAAAATTAACAGGAGCTTTGTGTCTGCTGGTTCTTTCTTTTTTTCCGGCGTTTGCGCAGGAGGATTTACTCTATTTCAATTCGGAAGCAGATAGTGTACAGGAGGTAAAGAAGCCCCACCGGCTGCGTCCCCGCCTCGACCAGTTCGAGGTCAGTGAACCCGATTTGATAAAATACCTTGACCAACAACCGGCTTTCGGTGTTTTTAAAGATGCTTTCTTTACAACGGGTATCCCTTTGAATCAACGGATTACTAACGAAACTGCCGACGCGATGTTTCAGGTAAGTATCCGGCAGCGGCTTACGAAGAGTTATCTTCCTTTTAATTTCTTTGCTTACCTGACCTTCAGCCAAAAAGCATTCTGGGATATTTATTCGGAATCCAGTCCGCTCCGGGATATAAATTTTAACCCCGGTCTGGGTTTTGGTAAATATATTATTAAGGATAATAAACTGATTGGGGCTACTTTCATCCAGATTGAGCATGAATCCAACGGGAAAGATGGGGAGGATTCCCGTAGCTGGAATTACCTGAGTGTATCGGGGAAGTTCTTTTTCAACCGCAATTTCAATACGATTTTTAAATTGTGGGCTCCTTATGTGGACGGGGGTGAAAATAAAGATTTATTACGTTACAGGGGGATTGGTACGGTATCGGCCAATTTTCTTTCTAATAATACCCTTTGGTGGATTACCGGAGAACTGAATCCCCGGAAAGGATTCGGCAATGTCAATACAACTTTTACGGTTGGATACAAAATATCCAACCGTAGTAACCAGTATCTCTATACCCGTTTTTATAACGGACGGGGTGACAGTTTACTTAACTATAAAGAATATGAGATGAATATCCGGATAGGTATTTGTATTAAACCGGATTTTTATAGTGTTTACTAAAGGATATTACTCCTTTATATAGTGTGCAGCTGATACTTTCCCTACCTTTTCTTTATCGGTAAAAGTCCAGACTACTTCGTTGTTGCTATTGATTTCGATTAACTGAGGCACGTGAGAAGTATCTCCTTTACTATGTCCGTCCCAGTTACAAATTAACAGGTTGCCGTTGGGTAGTTGCAGAATCTGCGCTACAAATAGTAAAGTAGCTCCCTGTATATCTTTATCTTCTATCTGCCGCATAGTTTTACCCGTAGGGCGGTCTACAATAATGAAACAGTGTTGGTCACCACAGGGGAGCAACAGGAAGTCATTTTCCAGTTCGGTTACTGAGAAAGCTCCGGCATCTATATAGGAATCTTTTATGATAGTGCCATTCGCATCTATTTCTAAAACATTCCGTGTGGCTAATACCGGGATCATATAGTTGCCGTTGCTGTGTTTCCGTATCTGGCGGAACTGGCTGTGTGGGTTATCCACCCCCAGATCGATAGTGGTTTCTTTTATAATTCCACCTTCGCCATTGACTTCCAGAATGCGTGCAGGATTGCCACAGATGCCTAACAGGTAATTTTCATTTCCAGTATCGAGGCTGATTGCACCTCACTTCCTTCCCCTCCTTTTATGTCCCAGATAATGGCGTGGTCACGGGTGATTAACCGGGCCCCTTTGCTATAAGAATACAGGATATGGCCTTCGCGAGTGATGGCTACAGAGTTACACTCCTCTCCTTCATTCAGAGGATGTATCCATTCTACCTGTCCGGTATTTTTATCAATAATATGGATAAACGGATTACCCGAACCGGCTACTGCAATCTTTTGGGCTGATAAAGTCATGGAAATAAATAAAAACAGGATTAAAGTCAGCTGTGTTTTCATATGTTTTATGTTTAGAATTATGGATTCTCAAAGATAGGAAAAATATTATTTCCTGAATAAGGGGAAACCGGTTCAGGGATTTAGGGAATATAGGAGCGAAATAGCCGTTTCCGGCGGGAGGCAACCGCCCGATCGGAATCAGAAGGTTGCCGCCGGGTGGTGGGAGGCTTCTGATCGGGATCGGATACTTGTTGCCCGGTGGCGGCAGGTGTCTGATTCCGATCCGGTGCCTGCCGACAGGTGCCGGGGAATGTCTGATCGCGATCGGACGGCTGCCGACGGTTGGCGGGGGATAGCTGACCGGGATCGTATGCTTCCCGACAGTTTGACTGTTTTACAACACATCCAAAATGTGTTAAAAGTTAATATTTGTTCCTATATTTGGTCTACATGTCACTTAAACGTACGCTTATGAGGCCATTTCTAAATCAAAATTTATACACAATCTAATTCTTACGGTTATGAAAGTAAACGAATTTAATGTTGGCAGAATGCGCCAACAACAGGCTTTTGAGTTTTATAACAAAGTAATTGAAACTTCCCGAATCTCTTCTGTAGAGGATTTACATGCTTACCGGAATAACTTAATCAAGGCAAACGACGCCTTTGATATAGCGCTGAAACCAATTCTAAAAAGTGAACTTACGGAGGATATTGCGCAGGAAGATGCCAAACGGGATAATGCCTGGAGGGGCTTAAACAGTGCGGCACAAACGGCTGTTAAACATTATGACCCGGACATCAAAGCGATTGCCAAAAGGGCGGATATTATCGTCAAAACGTATGGTAACCCTACGAAGCTGGCTTATACGGAGGAGACGGGTACGCTGCGGAATCTGATTGCAGATTTGAAAGAGAAACTGTCTACGGCTGAACATGAAAAAATTGGTATTAAAGGCTGGTTGGCTGAACTGGACCGGGCGAATAAGGAATTTGCAAAAATGATTGCTGCACGCCAGGATAAGATAGCTTACCGGGAAAGTGGAAAATCGCTGGAGAAGCGTAAAGAGGCGGATGAGGCTTATAAGTCGATGGTAGAATTTATCAATGCCTATGTGGTGCTTCATCCCAACGATGAAATAATTGATTTCATTGTGCAGCTTAATCATATGATTGATAAGGAGGTTACGGTTATGAAGAACCGTGCCACCAGAAGCAGCTCTTCCCAGCCTGTTCCCAGTGGGGATGAAACAGAAACAGACGAATAAATTATAATCTTTTCCCCTCTGGAAAGGGGTTAGGAGTGTGTTAAAATAGAACTATTACACACCCCTGGCCCCTCTCGAGAGGGAAAAGAATTCCGTTATTCCCTTCTCTTTTTAGTGGGAGGAGGGAATTATTATTTCTTTTAGTCTGGCTGCTATCTGCGTCCAGTGGGTGTTCAGGTTGACGGTACGGATATAAATGGGGTGCTCCTGGTAGCGGTATTCCAGATTGTACTCTTTATCGATAGTGGGATATAATAAGATGCCTGTTGCCCGGCGGGCTTTTTCCGACTGGTCGCGGGGATTCATCAGATAGCTGAAGAGTTGGTATAAATTGGTGGAGTGTATTTTCTCCGCATCAAAATGAGTAGCCAGCGTGTGGATGTAGTATTTGGTATCGATGATGATTTTATCCTGCTCATTTTCCAGCGATATATCGGTTATCATCTGTGGCAAATATTGTTGGTGAGTGGTATCCGCATACGAAAAATGCCAGTGGAGCCGTTCCCGTCCTACTGAATAGGTATTTTGTTCCAGGCGGTAAAAATTGCGGACAAAGTTTTCAAACAGAATAGCCATTTTCCGCTCGTCCCGGGTAAAGTCCATAAACCGGGCGACACCTACCTCTTCCGTCGGCATTACCTGTTCATGGATTAAACGGCATACATTCAGCAGAAATCCGTACAGGCGATTGTTACGGTTGAGTTTTACCTGGTTAAAATGCTGGGAGGTTACCCGGAGAGGTGTTACAGGAGGCAACATTCGTAACAGGAACAGCGTTTGTTGTTTCAGTTGTTTATCCAGTTCTTTAATTGTCAACAATTGCCGTAGCGTGGCTATCCAAATCCGGTTCGACACTGTATCCGGCGAAAACTCGTCATAGCTGCAAATGGTACGTTGGTGGTACCGGAGGTTTTGTTTGAGCGTAGGCGTTACCAATAGTTTGCCTTTGATGCCGCTTATCTCTCCTGTGGTTTCCTTGTAATTATGGTCTATTCCCATAGAAAATATCTATTATTTGCTGTGTTACGCCTGGAATAACCTGGCTGAAAAAGAACA
>JAJBTP010000505.1 GCA_020860805.1 Tannerellaceae bacterium
CTTCTGCTGCATGCAGTGCCACCTGTGCATGTTCGGTACTGCCAAAAAGCGGATAGTTTTCAGCCGGAGTATTCGGACGGTCAAACAATCCTAAACGGTATTTTAGTCGGAGCACGCGGCGGACAGCATCATCAATCCGGCTCATCGGAACCTGTTCTTCCTGTACGAGTTCTTTTAATAACGTACAAAAATTTAAGTCATAAGGTTCCATTGCCATATCTATACCTGTATTGACTGCTATCCGGATAGCGTCTTTTTTATCCACTGCTACATGTTCCCGTGTATAAAGGTTGTTGATGTCAGCCCAGTCTGTTATCAACATGCCATCCCATTTCAGGTCTTCTTTTAACCATTGTGTAAGTAACTCGTAGCTGGCATGTACCGGTACTCCGTTGATAGAGCCACTGTTGACCATCACAGTCAGGGCTCCGGCTTCTACATACGCTTTGAAAGGTGCAAAACATTTTTCACGTAGTTCAGACATCGGAATGTAGGCAGGTGTACGATCTTTTCCGGTACGTGGCATGCTGTAGCCCATATAATGCTTCAGGGATACAGCAACCCGGTCGGCCGGAATTTGGGTAGGGTTATCACCCTGGTAACCACGGACGGCAAAGCTACCCATCACTGCATTGACCAGGCAATCCTCGCCAAAACTTTCCCAAACCCGGGACCAACGTGGGTCACGTGCGATATCGAGAGTAGGGGAGTAGGTCCACGGACAATTCGCCGCGCGGGTTTCATAGGCTGTGATACGTGCTGACTCGTATGCCAAACCAGGATTGAGCGAAGCTCCGATATTGATGTTCTGAGGGAACAGGATACCTCCTAATGTATATGTCGTACCATGTGTCTGGTCTAATCCATAGATACAGGGAATACCAATTTCCTTCATGGAGATAGCCTGTATCTGACGAATAATTTCCTGCCATTTCTCTTTACTTTGAACAACAGGACCCGGAGCATTCAGGAAAGAGCCCACTTTATATTGGCCAACAGCCTCATAGAGTTTGGCCTCATCTATTTTAAATTCTCCATCTTCGAAACCACCCAGTATATCTATGCAAAGTTCTGTCATCTGACCTATTTTCTCGTCGAGTGTCATTTTTAAAAGCCAGGCCTCTATCTTTTGTTCTGTTTTTGCATCCTTTGTAGTGGGGATGGCTGCCTGCATAAAGCAGGTAGCTGTTACCACGAATAATAAAGTGGAAATTATTTTTTTATTGTCATAGTAGAAAATGTTAGTATGCTAAATGTTTCTTACATAATGGGTACCATATCCACATAGTAGCCATGTCCAATACAGAGGAATCCTTCTTCTTCCTGAATTTTGTTTAGTACCTCTTGTGTGAGTATTACTTCCTTCACTCCGTTTTCCCAGAATTCCAGTACCGAAGTGCCGGGCAAGTCATCCCACCAACCGGAAGTTGTGCGCAACTGATGATACTCGGCTTCTGGTTCTACTGAATAGTGAATATTCAGGATGGCACCTGCTTTGATAGAGGCAAATACATCCTTACCTATCAGATTAAAAGTCTTATTAGGATTATCGTCAGGAAGGTCCCATGATACATAATGATGTCCTTGCCAGAGCACTATTTCGGAAGAAACAATAACAACTTGCTCCGTAATAATTCCATCAGTGGTATAGAATTCTACATCCGCTCCGTTTTTTTGTTTTTCCGGTAAGCATATATTCCCCGTCAGCCAGTTCAGGACAAATAAGGCTGATTGCCGTAGCGGTCTGCCGTGTAAAATCAGAGATGTTTTGTCCATCAATTGTTAATGAAGTAATATGGTCAAGATTTATTCCTATCATAACCCACTCACTATTTGCATTGGTACGGTCGAATCCGGAAATAATCAGAGCACCTTTGGCTGCTAGTACGGTATTACCACCATACCCATTTCCTCCGGCGTCTACCAAAATCACACGGTGTTCACCATCCGGCAAATCGGCCGGAACATTATATTCTATATACCCTTCATCCTCAGCTCCGGTATAAACAATATCTGTAATAGTTTTTCCGCCAATGACGATACTTTTTACCTTATCCAGGTTATTACCGTACAGCCGGGCTGTTGTACCCGGTGCAATAATGCGTTCGAATTCTACTTCGGTTGACCACGGGTCTTCATCCAGCGGATTAACCTGTACGATACCCTCCCGGTAGGTAGACTTACCGGCGGTAGTAGAAGCTGTTACTTTCAGCCTGTAGGTGCCGGCTTTGAGGTGGATATCCAGTGTGGTCCCTTCCTCTACTTCATATCCGTCAATCTCCCACGAAACAGTAGTATAATCAGCCGGAGTAACAGTCAGTGTTATTGTAAGATTAGCATCCCGGCCAATGGTGGCAATAACAGGAAGATTGCCGTCTGTGCGATCGGGAAAAGTGGGGTCCAATATTCGCGGTTCGTCATCCGCAGTCGCTGTTGAAAACGGCTCGTCCTCACTGCAGGCTGTGAAAGTGAAACCTATTGCAAGCATGGCTAACAGCATAAAATATATCTTTTTCATATTGAATCTTATTTATTGTTATTACATTATTTATTTATCCCACCATACCGGTGTGTACCAGCTATCTGTTCCACCCATACGGCTTAATGCCTCTTCATAACTTGCTTTGTTATAAGATGACTCAAGTACAGGATAACAAAGACGCACGGGAATTTCCTGTCCTCCTGTGAGAAACTGGCCAAAACCATATTCCGCAGGTGATTTTAGTTTTGGATAGCCTGAACGGCGTACATTTGCCCATCCTTCCGCCGGATTAGTCAGGTGTAAAATCCATGCCTGAGTGTTGATAGCTTCCTTTTTCTGCTCGTTAGTATATCCTATGTGTATATTGGTCATAAACGAGTTGAAATCATCATTGGATACAGGTGCACAATCATAATTGTTCGTTAAAAAATCAATGGCAGCGCGTACTCCTTGTTCATACAGGTCTTCCACCGGCAGGTTTCCGGCATTCCATCCTTTTAATTTCGCTTCGGCTAACAGGAATTTCACTTCTGCTACAGTCATCACTACGCCCGGATTATCACCCTTAAGGAAATTATTGGCCAGTTTCGGTGCAGTTTCACGTGCTACACTGGAAGAAAACGAAGGATTCGTTTCAGCCATTTCTTTCAATAGGTCGCTATCATATCCTGATGGCCAGGGTTCCCATGAATAGGCACCCGGGTCGCGTGGCTGGAATTCAATATCCTGGGCAAGCATTTCTTCCGTCAGATCAATACGGTTATCCGTACTGGTGGCGCTCATCAATTCATCATAATAACAACGTCCAATCATGAACGTACGTGGATCACCCGTATTATAAAGCTGATAAAACAAAGTAGAGCACAGGTAACTGGGATTATTGGCAGGGTCATTACCAAAAAGTAACTGCGACAATGTATTCCCTCTGAAATTCGAATATGCTTCCTGTCCGAAACTGAATGAGATATCCATATATTGGATAAGTGCATCATCACTCGCATCTTCAAAGATACCACCATCTGCCAGTAAGGCTTTTTCAAATTCTTCCTGTGCCTTCTGTGGATCCACATCCGAGATTCGCATGGCAAAGCGTAAGCGGAGTGAGTTAGCCAGCTTTTTCCATTTTTGTGATATTACCATTGTAAATAACATCGCCCGTAATTCTGTCTTTACCGGCATCCATATTATTGACTGCTGCGGTTAACTCTGCAAAAAAGTCATTATATATTTCTTCCTGGGTGTCATAACGGGGATTGAATTTTTCTTCAAGGAATCCTTTGCCCGCTTCGCTGTATGGCACATCTCCATGAATATCAGTGATGATGGACATCAGATAAACTTTGTATATGCTTAAAGCAGCGTGAATATTAACTTTTTGCTCGTCGTCAGCCGTGCGGTATTGAGCATCCACAATATTTTTAATAGCATTTGGATAGAAAGAGGTCCAGATACGGCTCATTTCACTATTATCTACTGTATGACGGCCCCCCGTAGTTTGTTGTATTCCAACATCCCATCAGGTGTTGGTTAAACGCATAGAGGTAGTTCCGGTATATCTCTATCATTCCGAGGTCACCGTAGGTCTGCAACTGTGCCGTAGTAAGCTGTGCATTCGGGTCGATAGCAGGTGCCTTTGATGGGTCGATATTCATGTCTTCCATGTAATTATCGCTACATGCGGCAAAAGCCATAACACATGCCAGCAATAGTATTCCGATATATGATTGTTTATATTTCATTGTATAATTTC
>JAJBTP010000038.1 GCA_020860805.1 Tannerellaceae bacterium
TAATAAGAATCCTCCGGTAGACCTCTTTAATGGAGATTTGTTGGGAAAAACAATTTATAAATACCGGGAACTCAACCAGAAGTTTGAAGAGTTAACGCGCAAAGAATTATATGCGAAACTGGCTTCGGCAATTCCTTCGTTTACACAGGAAGCAGCTCAGAATTCGGAAGTCGGTATTTTACAGAAGAATATCCGTAATAATGCACGGGGTATGTCTATACGCCGGTTGTTTGACCAGATTCCTACCTTACTGGAACGTATGACTCCCTGTATGCTGATGAGCCCGATTTCGGTGGCCCAATATATTGATCCGGAAGCAGAACCTTTTGACCTGGTAGTTTTTGATGAAGCCTCACAGATGCCCACTTATGAGGCCATCGGTGCGATAGCAAGAGGAAAACACAGCATTATTGTGGGCGATCCAAAACAGATGCCTCCCACCAGTTTCTTCTCCGTTAATCAAACTGATGAGGATAATATAGAGATGGAGGATCTGGAAAGTATCCTGGATGATTGTCTTTCTCTCTCTATGCCCTCGAAATATCTGTTGTGGCATTACCGTAGTAAACACGAAAGTCTGATAGCTTTTAGTAATTCAGAATATTATGATAATAAACTATTAACTTTCCCATCCCCTGATAACCAGCAAACAAAAGTGCGTATGGTACCGGTAGATGGTTTTTATGATAAAGGAAAAAGCCGCCAGAATAAAAGTGAAGCCAAAGCGGTTATACAGGAAATTGTACGCCGCCTGTCTGACGAGGAATTACGGAAAAGAAGTATAGGGGTAGTAACATTTAGTTCGGTTCAGCAGAATCTGATTGAGGATATGCTGGCAGAAGTATTGGATAAACAACCGGAACTGGAAAAGTTTGCTAATGAATGTCCGGAACCCATCTTTGTGAAAAATCTGGAAAATGTACAGGGAGATGAACGTGATATTATTTTGTTTTCAGTTGGATATGGCCCTGATGCTCAGGGTAAGGTGAGTATGAATTTTGGTCCGTTAAACAGAAATGGAGGAGAGAGACGGTTAAATGTGGCCGTATCCCGTGCCCGCTATGAGATGATGATATTTTCAACTTTGCGTTTTCGGATATGATAGATTTAAACCGCACCTCATCTGTAGGAGTAGGGGGCTGAAACGTTTCCTTGAATATGCGGAGAAAGGAAGCGGTATCCATAGCCTGTTACATACTACCTCTTCAGATGTGACCTCTATCGAAACGCTCATTGCTGCTAAATTGATGGAGGCCGGTTACCAGGTTCATACGAATATCGGTTGTTCCGGTTATAAGATTGATATAGGAATTGTAGATAAAGATACTCCATCCCGATACATACTGGGAATTTTGTGCGATGGTGAAAATTACCGGAATACAAAGACTGCCCGTGATAGGGAAATCGTACAAAACCGGGTATTACAATTGTTAGGATGGAATATCTGCCGGGTATGGACACTGGATTGGTTTGATAATCCGGACCGGGTACTGAAAACCATTCAGCAGGCGGTTGAAGATGCCCTTATACAAGAACAGTTAAAGAATCAGCGAAAAGCATTCCGGATAGTAGAAGAAGTAACAGTAGAACCGGAAGAAATACAACAGCCGGAAGAAGAGGTCATCATAGAAACAGAGCAGAGTGATAAAGTACGTCCCTATACCCCCCCATACTATTTAAAACCAATAACCTTGCCGCTTCTATTTATCAGGAAGAGACCGAGAAACTTGTTTTTATACGGATGAAAAGAGTGATGGAAGCAGAAGCTCCTATCAGCCGCGCTTTAATGATTAAACGTATCCGTCAGGCCTGGCATATTATTAATATGACAGAAAAAATGGATAACCGGTTACGGGAATTATTGGATAAATATCCGGTTTATATTTCGACACACGACGATCTGGAATATTTCTGGATAGATGAAAAACAATACCGGGAGTATGATATATTCCGTCCATCTTCAGAACGTGAACCTGCTGATTTACCACCGGAAGAAATAGCCAACGGAGTAAAATATATTCTGCAACAACAGATAAGCCTACCTATGCAGGATTTGGTAAAAGTCACCTCTCAGTTATTCGGATTTGCCCGTAGCGGACCCAACATTGATGCTGCTATGTTTCGTGGCATACAGGAAGCTGCCCGCCGGGATTACATTAAGTTCCAGAATGGACGTATGGTGATAAAGTAAAGAGTTATTCCTTTTATGTATAGCAAAAGTGGAGGATGTTCTTTCCTAATAATAGTTGCCTGTTAATAGTTATTGTGGCTACTAAATTTACTTTCATCTTCTATCTTTTTATATGTAATTAATTGCTTTTTCTATAACTATATATCGCCCATGAATTAAACAGCAAAGCAAATGTGGACAGGGCTAATAGTTGCGGCAATAGCTGTCCGATGCCGCTTCCTTTCAGGTAGACTGCCCGCATGACTTGTATAAAATAGCTTAACGGATTGACTTTCGCTACTAGTTGTGCCCACTCCGGCATGCTGCTGATGGGGGTAAATAATCCGCTCAGGAGGATTAGGATAAGCATAAAAAAGAACATCACGAACATGGCTTGCTGCATGGTGTCGGAGTGGTTGGAGATAACCAGGCCTAATCCGGATACGACCAATATATATACTGTGGCATATAAATAGATGGTCAGGATATTTCCAACAGGGGTGAGTCCGTATATAAGGGCGGCCAGCAGGAAGCTGATGGTCAATATGATAAATCCGATAATCCAGTAAGGGATAAGTTTGCCTAAAATGAAAGTGAGCCTTTTTACCGGTGTTACATTCATTTGCTCGATGGTTCCGGCCTCTTTTTCGCCTACAATATTGAGGGCAGGTAGAAACCCGGCTATCATGGTGAGCAGCATAACCACCAGCGCGGGAATCATAAAGACTTTATAGTCCAGATGAATGTTGTATTTGTTATGGGGAACAATATTAATCAGTGCACTGCTTGTTTTGTCTGTATTCAATCCCCATTCGGTGGTAATATCATCCGCGAAGTCGGCCATGATGGCTGCGAGGTAGGCAGAGCCCAGTCCGCCTTTTGTACCGTTGACGGCATTGGCGGATATCATCACGTTGGCCATTCTGTTTTTAATGAGTTGCTCTTCGAATTCGGGTTCGATTTCGAGGATAATATCCGCTTTGCCGGATTCGATACTTTTGAGGGCTTCGTCGTTGGAACCGGACATATCTTCCAGCAGGAAATAGCCGGAAGCAATGACTTTGTTTATCAACCGCTGGGAATAACTGCTCCGGTCATTGTCTACTACGGAAAGCTTGACATTCGTTATTTCCTGATTAGCTGCCCAGGGCATAATGATAAGCATCATGACAGGCATGAAGAGTATCAACCGGGGAATGAAGGGATTCCGGAGGATTTGTTTGAATTCTTTTTCCAGAAGATATTTGAGCATAGGAATCGTTTTTAAATTAGGATAATCTTTTCTTGAATGTTTTGAGGCTTATGGCCAGCAGAACAAATATCATAAGCAGTATAATACTGACTTCTTTTATCACATAAATACCTTCCACACCCTGTATCATGAGTTTCCGGATGGCTTCTATATACCAGCGGGCTGGCATGATGCTGGATATCCATTGCAGGATGGGAGGCATACTTTCAATAGGGAACATCATTCCCGAAAGCAACATCGTAGGCATCATCAGGGCCATGCCGGATGCAAGCATGGCGGCTACCTGTGTCGTAACGACATTGGAAATCAGCAATCCGAGCAGAAGCGCCACAAGGATAAACAGCAGAGACACTCCTATGATAAGAAACAAGCTTCCGGCGATAGGTACTTTTAGTACGAATACGGATAATAGCAGTATACTAATCAGGTTGACTAAAGAGAGGGTGAAATAGGGTACTGCTTTGGCAATGATAATGTATATCGGTTTGATAGGAGAAACGAGCAATACCTCCATACTTCCTTTTTCTTTTTCCCGTACAATGGCTATCGAAGTCATCATCGCGCAAATCAGCATCAGGATAAGTCCCATCACTCCGGGCACAAAATTGTAGGCTCCTTCCATTTGGGGATTATAGAGCATCCGGGTCTGGGGTGTGATGGAAAAGGCGGCCGGGTATTGGGTTGCGATTTCCTGTTGGTATTGGGTAAGTATGCTGGTGGCATAGTTGACCACAGTCGTCGCCTGATGCGGGGCGGTCGCATCCGCACTAAGCTGTACGGCGGCTTCTCCGGTATGCAGCAT
>JAJBTP010000460.1 GCA_020860805.1 Tannerellaceae bacterium
TGGTAACCCGACCGTAGAAGTAGATGTACATTTGGCATGTGGTGCTTTTGGTAGAGCGGCTGTTCCTTCGGGAGCTGCTACCGGAGAAAATGAAGCTATTGAATTGCGGGATGGTGATAAAAAAACGCTATGGAGGTAAGGGTGTTCTTAAAGCTGTGGAAAACGTGAATAATGTAATTGCTCCTGCTTTATTAGGTATGCCTGCTATTAACCAACGGGAAATTGACTATAAATTAATAGAATTAGACGGAACAAAAACCAAATCAAAATTAGGTGCAAATGCGATGCTGGGTGTTTCTCTGGCTGTTGCTAAAGCGGCTGCCGATTATCTGGAATTACCTTTGTATCGTTATATTGGGGGAACGAATGCGTACGTAATGCCTGTGCCTATGATGAATATTATCAATGGTGGTTCTCACTCTGATGCTCCGATTGCTTTCCAGGAATTTATGATACGTCCGGTAGGTGCTCCTTCTTTCAGGGAAGGTTTGCGGATAGGTGCAGAAGTTTTTCATGCTTTGAAAAAAGTATTACATGACCGTGGCTTAAGTACTGCTGTAGGGGATGAAGGTGGTTTTGCACCTGCATTGGCCGGAACCGAAGACGCTTTGGATTCTATCATGCAGGCTATTAAAGCTGCCGGATATGAACCGGGAAAAGATGTTACGATTGCTATGGACTGTGCTTCTTCTGAATTTTATTCGGATGGTGTATATGATTATACTAAATTTGAAGGAGATAAAGGTGCTAAACGGAACGCACAGGAGCAGGCTGCTTATCTGGAAGAATTGATTTCTAAATATCCTATCGATTCTATCGAAGATGGAATGGACGAGAATGATTGGGAAGGCTGGAAATTGCTTACTGAGAAAATCGGTAATCGTTGCCAGTTGGTAGGAGATGACTTGTTTGTAACGAATGTAGAATTCCTTAAAAAAGGTATTGAAAACGGTTGTGCCAACTCAATCCTTATCAAAGTAAACCAGATTGGAACCTTAACTAAAACACTGGATGCGATTGAAATGGCTCATCGTAATGGATACACTTCTGTCACTTCTCACCGTTCAGGTGAAACAGAAGATGCTACGATTGCAGATATAGCAGTAGCCCGCTAATTCCGGACAAATTAAGACAGGTTCTTTGAGCCGTTCTGACCGTATGGCTAAGTATAACCAATTGCTTCGTATTGAAGAGGAGTTGGATAAGCTGGCTGTGTATGGATATAAAACCTATATGAAGAAGTAATCCCCTAACCTCCTAAAAGGGAATTTTGGGTATGGTTCTTTTATAAAACTATAGTTCCCTCCTCTATCATTATGGTAAGAGAGGGAATTTTTTTGTACCTCCTTTAAGGGCCGGGGGGTAGAGAAAAACGCGGAAGGCCTACTATGCACTAGCCAGCCTTCCCCTGAATGAATAGAACTATTATTGTCCTTTAATGAGAGAGTGAATGTTATAAAATTTCTTTTTTGATTTCTAATCAGAGGAATGGATTTAACAAATCCATTCCTCTGATTAGAAATTTTGCAACTCAGCCTGTTACCGGCTTGTTCAGGATACCCCATTTCCCTGAACAATGATTCATTAAATGAAGAACCGGGTTCTTCCGTGGTTTACTAATTACATCCTCAGATTAATAATCTTCATCATCATAGGTATATGGATCCAATGTCCACATATCATCGAAAAAGTAAGTCCCACTTTTCCCGGTTAAGACAAAGGCTTGTCCCGGATTGCCGGTTGAAAAACTAACCGCATTCTGACGGGCAGAACCTTTGAATTTAGCCACCTTTTCCCATAAGTCGGTGGATGGATAATATCTCCATGTATCTGTACGTAATCCATTTTGGTACCCACAGGTTACATATCCGCACCCATCAATTACGAACGTACTCGCATATGCTCTGACAATTGTATAATCATCATCATAATCTTCATCCGTATTTGTATCGGCAATGTCTCTTAATTGTGCCCATCTGTCGGCTCCTGTTTTAGAAGGATCAAAGGAATGAAATCCCCATTCGTAGGTACCGTTATTTTCACCACCGAATATATAAGCTATATCATCGATTACAAAAACAGATGCTCCTCTTCTTTTAGAACCTACATATCCGATGTGTTCTTTCCATTCATTTTTTGTCGTATCGTATTCATAGATATCGTTTACTAATCCTTGTTTATCATCATAGCCTAATCCTACATATACTTTATCTTTGATACAAAAAGCAATCGCATCATACCGTGCCGTACCAATGAAATCCGGTAAACGCTTCCAGGTGTTTGTGTTGGTATCAAATTCCCACCAGTCTTTTAACTGTCCGTCATTATTGGTATCCACAATATCCATGTTCGGATAGGTATCCACTGTTATTCTATCCTGGCTGAGTCCTAACCCGTAATATCCTTTTCCGTTTAATTCACATCCCACAGCTACAGCCTGTGTCCGTGCAACTCCTTTGAATTCTGCTGTTGAACCTGTAGCTGTATTAATTTCATACCAGCTATTTTCATTCATATCATAAAACCAAAGTTCTTTATCCGGTTTATTACCAACGTATCCTCCCATTACATATCCTTTGGTACCTATTGTAAAAGCACTGGCTCCTGAACGAGGGGTTCCATAGAAGTCTGTTTTTCTGGTCCATAGCCCAATTAACTCCTCATCATCATCGCGACATGAAGTAATAATCAAAGGAAGTGTTGCAATAAAGAACAGTAATAATTTTTTTCGTATCATTCTTAATAATTCTTAATAATTGTTTTAGTCGGGTCCTAAATTTGTCCGAATTTTGATTATGCCACAAATGAACAGTGCTTTTCAGGAACCTACAAATTAAATCGATGGATGGTAGTTTTTAGTCGATGAACCGGATATAAAAAAGGGTAAAAAAGCAATTTAAATCCGGAAACAGGTTTCATCGATTAAATTCCGGTATTGACAGAATAGATAAGCGTGTTGACGGGTTCAAATTGCAGACTAAATAGATATATCTGTTCTTTGTTAACGGATTTGATGGATATGAATAGAAATTAAACCTCTGCTTAGAATATGTATAGAAAGCTTTTAATAGTATTCCTTATAAGTATATCTGTATTCCTTTCCTCCTGTTATGATGAGAATAATACGTTTGGAAAGAATCTGGTAGAATCAGTGTTCCGGAATATATACACAGATACCTGTTCAGTAACTGTTACTTTAATGAAGATTGATTCTCTGGAGACTTCCGGGACTTCAGTAGTGATGTTAGGTCAATATGAGCATCCTATATGGGGAAAGGTGATAGCCTCTTCTTATCTTCCTTTTTCCAGACCCTCGTATAGTACGGATATCAGTAACCTGGTGGTATTTGATTCATTAATGTTGCAATTGAGGCCTAACAGCCATTTTATTGGGGACACTATGCAGAATCATACGATTTATATCCATCAGTTAACTGAGAAAATTGTATTGAATGATAAAGGTTATTTATATAATACGAATACATTCTCTTATGACCCGGAACCTATTGCTATGAAAACATTCAGACCACATCCGAATGAGCAGAGGCTTGTAGAAGTACGTTTGAACGATGAATTAGGTGAAGATTTTCTTACCCGTCTTCATAACCGGGATGATATTGTCTCTTCGGAACGTTTTGAAGATTTTTTTAAAGGTTTGGTCTTACTTTCGGATCAAAATAATACTTCTTTACAAACTTATCATCTGGGAGATACAACAACGGTAATGGTTCTTCATTATCATATTCTTTCGGATTTACCGGAGGCGAAAACATTAAATATAACTGTTAATACGAGTAAGCAGTTTAATAATTTTCTTCATGAACGGGACGGAACTTTGTTAGAATCCATAGAGATGAAGGATGTAGAGGTTTCCTCTACGGAACTTGATAATAAAGGGTTATTGTTTGCAGGCCTGGGTTGGTATTGTAATCTTGAATTTCCTTATCTGAATGATTTACAAACACAGGGAGAACAGGTAGAGATCGAATCTGCTTATCTGAAAATCTATCCTGAATACGGTACTTATTCTGATTTTAATACGTTACCGGATAGTATTTATTTATATATCGTAGATGAAAATAACGTTATAACAGATGCGGTAACTGATTATCTGGGAAACGAGGTACAAATTGCAACCCTGATTAGTAATTATATATATCCTCATACGCCTCATAATTATTTTGATGGCGCTGAAGAGCGACAACCAAAACGCGGCGCGCGCG
>JAJBTP010000600.1 GCA_020860805.1 Tannerellaceae bacterium
ACCGTTTACCAGCCATATCTCTCTTTACAGGCATCCGGAAGTAAAAAAACAACTGATTTTAACTTACCTCAATATCTTAATAAATAATTTCACAAAACACATAAGCATGAGAGGATAAAAACTATACTAACAAAAAAGGAAGAGATGCTTATCAAATAAGCAGGCTCATGCTTATGGGAAACCCGCCATACATTTTTTCACATCAATTCCTCTTTATTTTATTGCTGAAAAGTATATTTCAGAACTATTTGAATCCTCCGGATAGTCAAATTTAAACTGACATTTTTCCATTAAAGCGGAAACATTATGAATGCATTTGTCCGTTCGATAAGCATCTATCCGGAAACAGTTCTCCGTAAGTCCTGAAATATTCAATTCTCAGCAAATTCATTTAACAATATGATAATTACCAGACTAATACTGACCTTTTGATATTTTCTATCCGGATTGTCTGGCTTTATAGATTATTAGCCCTAAATTCTGTATTGAGCATAGAATAATAGAGACGATTTACATAACGGCCGTCCATAAAGAAAAAATCCCGTAAAGTACCTTCGTAGGTAAAGTCACATTTTTTAATAACCCCCTGTGAAGAAATATTCCCCTCTTTGTGGCATACCTGAACTTTGTGAAAGTGTACCTGATAAAACAAAACTCCAGTATTGCACGAACTGCTTCTGTCATATATCCTTTGCGGTGGAACAGATTTCCGAGACAATATTCAATCTCACAGAAATGATTTTTATTATCTACCAGAAAGATCGCAATCTGACCAATGCATATACCGGATAATTTTTCGATTATAGCCCAACGATAGTAATCCGAACGTTCATAAGAACCCATGTATTTATCCAGTAATTCTTTTACTTCTTCTTTAGTAGTATACACCGGTTCGGAATACATTGATTGTATAGCCGGATCACTAATCCAATAAGTAAGCATATCTTCATCGTCTACATACCGAAAAGGTCTGAGGATAAGTCTGTCTGATTCAAGAATCCGGGTTCCGCAATGGTTTAGCATACTTTTACAGGTATTAGAATTTTAATTTCTGCAAAGATATACAGGTGTCCTGTAGCATTCTACCGGATGAGACTATTTTATAAAAATGGTCTTAGCCATCTTTCAGTTCCTTCGTGGAGGCGCTCCTCTTGTATATAAGTATTATATTTTCCGGGGATTTTGTTTATTTTATTAATTATATATTTAATACATGAGTAAAATTAAGCTCCCTATTCGTTCTATTAATATCCAAGAGCCCTGTTTTCCTCTTTAATACGGATGTATAGCACGATACCGTTAAGGATACTGAAAATAATAGCGGTATAGTAAAGATGAAAGATGAGTGGTATAAGGGCAATCTCTCCAATCACTACTACATAATTGGGATGCCGGATATAGTTGTAAGGGCCTTTTTTGACTACCGGGAAACTGGGAGCCCGGTATATACGTGTATTCCAGTATTTACCCAATGATAAAATAATCCATGCTTTACATCCGATAAGCACAAAATACAATATCATAAGCACCACACTGTAATCTCCGTTTCCGGCAATCGTGTATTCAATAATTAAAGAGAGAAAAAATAGGCAATGCATAATGACGATAAGGGGATAATGCCGCCGCCCATACTCTACCGCACCCTGTGCCGGATAAGCCATTTAGCATTCCGCCGGGCAAGCATCAGTTCACCGATACGCAGAAGAATTACAAATAAAAGAAAAAACCAAAATACCATATGTGGACGTTATGAATGATTAGGAATAGTTGTTATTACTCATCAAATGCAAGCAAAACCATTTCGCTGGAGAAGCCGGGGCCCATAGCCATCATCAATCCATACCCGCTACCGGAATGGTGAACAAAGAATTTTTCCAGCACATACAGGACTGTAGCACTCGACATATTACCGTACTCCCGCATCACTTCACGGCTTGTTCTCAGAAAATCCCCTTCTATCCCCAATGCCTTTTCATAGGCTTCCAGCACTTTTCTTCCTCCCGGATGGAAAATAAAATAGGAGATATCGTTCAGGTGCAACCCATGTTTGGAAAGAAAGGCGGCTACATCCTCTTTTACGTTAGCTTCAATGAGTGCGGGTATACCTGAAGAAAATATTACTTTGAAACCTTTATCATTGAAATCCCACCCCATTATAGGAAGGGTGTCATAATACAATTTGCTCTCATTGGCGAGGAAACGGATAGTTCCTGTTTTTCCGGGATTCTCTCCGCAATGGTTCCTATTATCCCCATAAATCAGACAAGCAGCAACCCCATCCGAAAACAATCCCGCACCTATAAAATTACTTTTACTGAAATCGTCACGTAAAAAAGTGAGCGAACATAATTCTACGGAAACGAATAGTACCCGGGCATCAGGATTCGCTTTGGCTAGCGTACAGGCTTTGGCAAAACCGGAAACCCCACCTCCACAACCCAAACCGAATATAGACATGCGGTTGGCATTCGGATTCAACCGCATCCGGTTTATCAGAAGGGCATCCGGACTGGGCGTAGCCAGTCCGGTAGTGGATACAAAAACAACATCCATAATCTCTTCTTTATCTATGCCTGCTTTGGCAAGACAAGCAGCCACCGCCTGCGTGGAATACTCAAGAGTCAAATCAATAAACTCAAGGTTTTGTTCCCTGAAAGTATGGGATAGCAAATAAGTCTCTAAAGGTTTACACAGGTTGCGGGATATTATTTCCGTATTATCAAAGGCATCCAACATCCGGTCTATACCCGGAAAGGAAGGTGCGAATATATCCCGTGCAAACGCTTTCACAGCTTGCTGGGAAGTTTTGTACGGAAAATCAATTTTAGATATAGCAACTAACGACGGCATATGCTTTTACACTTCGTAACCTTCCATTGTTTTGTCTGCTCCGTAACGTCCGGCAAAAGCTGCGATAATAGCTCCCACTAATAAAGCAATGAACGACCAGATAGCAGTCCATGCAGCAGAAGTAGCTACTTCTTCGGATTTTTGAAGAGCTTCTGCTTTCTTTTGCTCCCATTCCTGTTTGGCCTGTTGAATACTGGATTGTAAATCATCCAGTTTTTCACGGCCCTGATTCAAAAGTTGCATGTATTGGTCTACTGTATCTTCCGCTTCCGCACGTGAAAGATGGGTAGTATTCATAATAGCAGTGACAACTTTCTCGCGGTCCATAGTAGAGGCATAATTATCGACCCGTTTTTGCAGGCGATTGGTAAAGTCATCAATAATACGGTCTGCCTGCTGTGGATTGGCTGCCAGTTGTTTAATACTTTTTTGCAGGTCCAAACGTACAGCCGAAAGCTGATTATCTATATAATCCGGTTGAAATTCCTTTATACCGGTTTTTTGTAAAGTTTGCCGTACATCCTGCCGTACATCTGTAACAGCATCGTCTATATCAATATTATCAAACAAGGAGTCGATATCCGATGCTCCATCGGAAACAACCGATCCAACGCCGGAAAGGATATTCCCCGTCAATGTAGAAATAGAACCCAACAGATGGCCTGCCATTTTACTAGCCGAAGAAATCAACATTCCTCCTAATAGAACAGCTACCAGCAGCGAAGCGCCCCATGTCAGAAAACCGTGAATCATACCGTCACGGGCTGCCAGTTTACCGGCCACAAACCCTCCGGCCGCCAGACTAATAAGAAGAGAAACAACCGTCCATATCCCTACCGAAGTTCCTATTCCATCAAATGCACCTCCCTTGTCGGTCGGATCAAACATAAACAGTGCGATAGCCGTACCAATCAGGGATAATAGAAAAGAAACAGCCAGCACAGTCACCAAACCGCCTATAATACTGCCCCACGATATTCTGCGCGGGGTCCCCATTTCATTAATCACATTAATTTCGTCCATAATTACATCCTTTCATTTACATGTTGTTATTTTACTAAGCTTATAACCCCAAAGGTGGGTGGGATGTTTATCGAGGACGTGAAAATAGGCAGAACTCTATTTATATTTTTTATTCTCTATATCTACTCCAAATATTTTAGAGATCGAGTCAACTGTATCTCCTTCTTTTATTTTATATGTAAGATGTAAACGTACCCTTAATGCTTGTTTTAGTGAGAGTATAAATGAGTATTCAGAATATAGATATTGTCAATTTCCTCTTTTGTAATAAATCTGGTTTTTGGTTTAGGTTGATTGTTTTCATACCAATCTACAGAACCAAAAAGA
>JAJBTP010000539.1 GCA_020860805.1 Tannerellaceae bacterium
TTTAAATCCAAAATTTCAATCGACAATTGATAATCAACTTTTTATTCGCTGATTATCAATTGTCAATTATTTAATTATAATTGCTCTAACTGATGTATTTTAGCCAGCTTACGACGACGGCGTTTAATACCATTACCAGCAAATATACTATAAACAACCGGAACAATCACCAGTGTAATCAAAGTAGATACAGCCAATCCCCAGGCTACTGTCATACCCATCGGACGCCATATTTCAGCACCTTCACCAGTACCAATAGCCATAGGAATCATACCTAACACAGTTGTAAATGTTGTCATCAATACCGGACGTAAACGGGATTTTCCGGCTGTTTCTACAGCAGTAATAACACTCATACCCCTTTCATGACATAAAATGGTGTAATCTATCAATACAATACCGTTCTTCACCACAATACCCATCAAAAGAATTAACCCAATAAAGGCCATTATACTTAAGGGAGTTTGTGTTATTACAAGCCCTAAAATCACACCTGTTACAGCAAACGGCACAGAAAACATAATTACAAACGGGTCAGTTAAAGATTCAAACTGGGCAGCCATCACAATGAATACCAGAATAATAATCAAAGCAAGCAAAATTCCTAATTCACCAAATGTATCCTGTTGGTCTTCATAGGTACCGCCAATAGCCCAACTTACCTCAGTAGGAAGATCCATATCTTTCAGTTCTGCTAAAGTTCCACTGACAATATCACTTAATACAGCCCCTTTTCCAACTACTCCCGATACGGTAATTACACGCTCGAGGTTCTTACGTTCAATAGTAGGAGGTGTCATCCGTTCCACTACAACGCCCAGGTCACGAACACGTACTCCATGACCGGCTGCATTATAGATAATAACATTTTCCAAATCTTCTACAGATTGGCGGAATTGAGATGCCAAACGTACACGAATATCATATTCATCTCCATCTTCACGATAATAAGAAGCTGTCGAACCATTGATACAGTTACGCAAATATGTAGCAGCAGTAGACAGGTTTAATCCATGTAATGCCAGTTTCTCCCGGTCAAAATCTACATGATACTCCGGCTCATATTCTTTACGGCTAATGTTTACCTGCGAACATCCTTTAATTGTTAACATTCGCTGTGATAACTCAGCAGCTACCGCATCCGTGATATCAAAATCGAATCCATAGATTTCCACATCTACTGTGGATTCGCCACTCATACCACCACTACCGCCTCCGGCTTGTACTTTATACTCTTTAATTTCTGTATATTTAAGAAGATCCTTTCTCATTAAATCACAGATTTCCACCAGTCCTCTTTCACGTTCACCCGGATCTACTAATCTTATATTCATAGAAATAATATGCGAACCATTATCACTTAACTGGGCAAATGTATTATCTGTATCAGCCGTTCCTTCACGGAAGTTCAACACTTTGATTTCCGGATATTTTGCTGAAAAATCATCACTTATTTTTAAAGCCAGGTCACGGGTTATCTCCTGCCGGGTACCGATTGGTAACTCTATGGTTATAGCCACACGAGAGTTATCTGATACCGGGAAAAATTCTGTTTTCACTAAAGGTAGTAAAGCCATAGATCCACCAAATACAAGTATAGCAATTACTACAATAATAGCCCGGTGACGGACAGACCAGTTTAATAAACGGGCATAAGCTACATCCAGTGCATTTAATGCTTTTTCTATCGGAGTAAAGAAGAGTACATGCAATTTACCCTTTTTCGGATCCAATCTTAACAATTGAGAACAAAGCATAGGAGTTAATGTCAATGCTCCGACTGTAGAAACAATCATGATAATACTGGAGATCCATCCTAACTGCTCAAACAAAATACCGGCTAATCCCGTTACCATTGTTAATGGAAGGAATACGGCTAACATGGTAAGTGTCGAAGCAATTACCGAAATAGCCACCTCATTAGTAGCATGGATAGCCGCCTGCTTAGGTTGACTACCCCGTTCAATATGAGTTGTAATATTCTCAAGTACCACAATCGCATCGTCCACCACCATACCAATCGCAATAGAAAGCGAACTCAAGGAAATAATATTGATTGTATTACCGGATGCCAACAAATAGGCAAAAGAAGCAATCAATGATATCGGAATTGTCAGGATAATAATAAAAGTAGCTCTCCAACGACCCAGGAATATAAATACTACTAACATTACTACCATAAAGGTAATAAGGATCGTTTCCATCAAACTGTTAATGGTATTCAGGATGTTATCTGAGGTATCTACAATAATACCT
The DNA here is from genome assembly GCA_020860805.1 of Tannerellaceae bacterium. GTDB lineage: Bacteria > Bacteroidota > Bacteroidia > Bacteroidales > Tannerellaceae > UBA4116. Next base: position 2,257 of record JAJBTP010000539.1, read on the forward strand.
AACTCAACATCCGAAGGAAGACTGGCCTGAATATCCGGCAATCGCTTTTTAACAACTCTGGAAATATTTACTGAGTTGGCTCCGGATTGCTTCTGGATGATAATCATACCTCCTTTACGGCCATTATTAAAAGTTTCCTGAGCACGTTCTTCAACTGTATCTACTACCTGAGCCACATCTCTAAGATATATACTCCGGCCATTTGTACTTCCTACAACAATATCCATCATTTCAAGTGCATCTGAGAACTCTCCCTCTACACGTAATGAATATGTATTAGAACCCACATCAAATGTACCTCCCGGAATATTCCGGTTTTCCTGTGCTATAATAGAAGAAATAGTCTCAATAGTCAAACCATAGGCTTCCAGTTTATAAGGATCACAATATACCTGAATTTCACGTTGTGGTACCCCGGATATAGATACAGTTCCTACTCCTTTGATACGTGCCAGTGGATTGGCTACTTTATCATCCAGAATTTTATAAAGAGCATTCAAACTTTCATCTGCATTTACATACAACATCAGAATTGGAATATCATCCATACCAAATTTAAAAATGATAGGAGTAGATGCATCATCCGGTAAAGAAGATTGTACCATATCTAATTTATCACGCACATCATTCGTAGCGACATCTATATCCGTCCCATATTCAAACTCAAGTGAAACAATGGATATATTTTCTTTAGATTGTGAGGTTATATTTTTCAAATCACTCACACTATTTAATACGTTCTCCAAAGGTTTTGTCAGGTTCATTTCAATATCTGACCCACTGGCACCCTGATAAGTAGTCATTACTAAGATAGTATTTGACTCTATTTCAGGATAAAGGTCAATAGACAATCTGGTTAAAGAGAAAAGCCCCAAAATAGCAATAGCCACAAATACAAGTGCTGTTGTTATTGGCTTTTTAACCGCTGTAGAATATAAACTCATATTTTATTGAATTTTCTTAGTTTTCAATGTTAACTTCCATCCCGTTAGTTACCCGGTTATGGCCGGCAACCACTACCTCATCACCATCATTCACTCCGGAAATGATTTCATACCGGTCACCCATACGGCGTCCCAGTTCCACATTTTTGAAAACTATTTTACCATTTTCCACTACATAAATCGTACGGTCACCGGCCCCGGCCTGTTTTATAATAGCCTGATCCGGGGCAACCACATGATTTCGTGTTCCAAAGTTCATAGTTACGCGGGCAAACATTCCCGGACGAACACGTTCATCATTATTAGGAATCAAAATTTCTACCGGGAACGTACGTGTATTTGAATCAATTGTCGGATATACCAGGTTTATTTTTCCTTTAAAAATTTCCTCTCCATATACATCCAGACGAATATCGACTTCATTTCCTTTTTTAATTTGTGAATAAAAGCTTTCCGATACATTTATAATCAATTTAACCGGACGAATCTGTTCAACCACAAAGAGAGGATTTCCACTATACAGGTCACCACTATCATAATTACGGGCAGTAACAATACCACTTATCGGACTTACCAGTTTGGTATTTTCTTCCAGGTTTGCCAAAGCTGTACGGGCTACCTCTAAAGATGTTTTCTGAGCATCCCATGAAGATTTTGATGCCCCCCCTACCTTATATAATTCATCAATCCGGTTAAATTCAGTTTCAATATTTTCCAACTGTATTTTGGATTGCAGCAGGTTGGATTGATCCATCTGGGCCAGTAGCTGGCCTTTGGAGACATGATCTCCTACTTCCACAAATACTTTTTCAATACGTACAGCTGTCTGAGGAGCAATATTATTCACCACATTAGCTTCTACAGTGGCTGTAAACTCATGTAATTGGTCTACATCCTGTGTATGTACAGTTAACACCCGTACCGTTGGTTTTTCATCCACAACCGTCTCGGTCTCTTTCTTTTCTCCACCACAGGAGGTT
>JAJBTP010000385.1 GCA_020860805.1 Tannerellaceae bacterium
CATGTATGGTCTCACAACCGGAGACACTATTACATTAAGCGATACAGGATTAAAAATAAAAGTAGAAAAAGACTATACCGTTTATGGTGAAGAGTGTGTATTTGGTGGAGGGAAAGTTATCCGTGATGGTATGGGACAAGCCAGTGGATTTCCGGATGATGAAGTATTAAACCTTGTTATCACAAATGCCTTAATAATTGATTATAAAGGTATCTACAAAGCAGATATAGGTATTAAAAACGGGAAAATAAAAGGTATCGGGAAAGCCGGAAACCCACATATCCAGCCTGGTGTAACACCAGGTATGGTAATCGGAACATTAACCGAAGTCATTTCAGCAGAAGGCCAGATTGTAACAGCCGGTGCTGTAGATACACATGTTCATTACATTTCACCTCAACAGGCTGATGAAGCTCTTGCATCCGGTATTACCACCTTTGTAGGAGGAGGTACCGGGCCGGCAACAGGTACGTATGCAACCACCTGTACACCCAATCCTTTTTATATCCGTAAAATGATGGAAGGAACTGACCATCTACCTGTTAACTTTGGTTTTCTGGGAAAAGGTAATTCGAATCATCCCGCTTCATTGGTAAGCCAGATAAAAGCCGGTGTATTAGGACTTAAACTACATGAAGACTGGGGTTCAACCCCTGCGGCTATTAATACTTGTCTGAATGTAGCAGACGAATATGACATCCAGGTATGTATACATACAGATTCTATCAATGAATGTGGTTTTCTTGAAAATACACTCGAAGCTATCGGGGGACGTACTATTTATACCTACCACACCGAAGGAGCTGGCGGAGGACATGCACCGGATATCATTAAAGCCTGTGCGCAAACGAATATACTTCCCTCTTCTACCACACCAACCAACCCATATAGTGTAAATACGTTCGATGAACATCTGGATATACTGATGATATGCCATCACTTAGACCCGGAAAATGCAGAAGATGTTGCTTTTGCCAAAAGCCGTATTCGCTATGATACTATAGGTGCAGAAGATATTTTACATGATATGGGTGCTATTTCAATTTTTACTTCCGATTCACAGGCTATGGGACGTATCGGAGAAGTTATTTGCCGTACCTGGCAAATTGCATCGCGGATGAAAGAAATACGTGGAAGCTTACCGGAAGATAAAGATACCGGTAGTGACAATTATCGTATCAAACGCTATATAACCAAATATACAATAAATCCGGTATTGGCACATGGATTATCACATGTAGTAGATTCCATTGCACCCGGAAAACTGGCTGACCTGGTAGTGTGGAAACCGACCTTTTTTGGTTCCAAACCAGAAACTATTATTAAAGGAGGAATGATAGCTTATGCACAAATGGGAGATCCGAATGCTTCTATTCCAACTCCTGAACCTTATATACCACGTCCTATGTTTGGAGGATTAGGAAAAGCAGCCGGAACCAATTCCTGTGTATTTGTTTCCGAAGCTTCTATTCCCTTTGTGGAAAAATATGGACTAAATAAAAATATAAAAGCTGTAAAAGGTTGCCGCATAGTATCTAAAAATGACCTTAAACTAAATAATAACTTACCCAATATAGAAGTTAACCATAAAACATTTGAAGTATTTGTGGATGGCCGGCTTATATCCTGCGAACCTGCTAAAAAATTACCTCTCACACAATTATATAACCTTTTCTGAAATAACTAATTATTTTAGAATACTATTATTTACAACTAAAAGTGCATGGTAATAACCCTGTGTTAACAGCCTTCTCCTGAAAAGGATATGTTCTTTGTCCCGTCTACCAGTTGGTATACAACGGGATTCCAATGTGATCCGCTCGTCTTCCATTGGAATCTCATCGTCTACCGGGCTGTAGACGAAGCAAAGGATGCATCCTTTTTCTGAAAAACACCAGTTCTCTATATAGGAAAGACCGGTTATACTTTAAAGTAACAGCATAATAAGATATGCTACATTTCTTTTTTTCGTATTTTTACGCACTAATTCAAGCAAATAAATAAAAAACATATACGATTTAAATCATGGAATATCGTTTTGGTGATATCGAAAAAAAGTGGCAGGCATACTGGAATGCCAACCAGGTTTACAAAGTAACAGAAGATGAAAGTAAACCTAAATATTATGTGTTAGACATGTTTCCTTATCCTTCGGGAGCCGGATTACACGTAGGTCATCCACTCGGATACATAGCATCCGATATTTATACCCGCTACAAACGACTACAGGGATTTAACGTTTTACACCCTATGGGATATGATGCATATGGTTTGCCTGCTGAGCAATTTGCTATTCAAACCGGACAACATCCTGAAATCACCACTAAAAAAAATATCGAACGGTATCGCGAACAAATGGATAAAATCGGTTTCTCATATGATTGGAGCCGTGAAATCCGTACATGTGATTCAGCTTATTACCGTTGGACACAATGGGCATTTATTAAAATGTTCAACAGTTTCTACTGCAACGATGAGAAAAAAGCCATGCCTATCGAAGAGTTGGTTAAAGCTTTTGAAACGACCGGAACAGAAGGATTAAATGTAGCCTGTGGAGAAGAACTCTCTTTTATAGCTGACGAATGGAAAGCGAAAAGTAAAAAAGAGCAACAGGAAATATTACTGAATTACCGTATTGCTTATCTGGGAGATACGATGGTTAACTGGTGTTCAGCACTGGGAACCGTACTGGCAAATGATGAAGTAATCAACGGTGTTTCAGAACGTGGAGGATATCCGGTTGAACAAAAAATAATGCGTCAATGGTGTTTACGTACTTCTGCGTATGCACAACGTTTACTGGATGGACTGGATACAATTGAATGGACAGAGTCACTGAAAGATACACAACGAAACTGGATTGGACGTAGTGAAGGGGCTGAAATACAATTCAAAGTAAAAGATTCAGATATTTCTTTTACCATCTTTACAACCCGTGCAGATACAGTATTCGGAGTAACCTTCATGGTTCTGGCACCGGAAAGCGAACTGGTAAAACAGTTAACTACTCCTGAACAACAGGCTGAAGTGGACGCTTATTTGGAAGCTACTAAAAAGAAAACAGAGCGTGAACGTATTGCAGACCGTAAAGTAACAGGTGTATTTTCCGGTTCATATGCTATCAATCCACTAACTAACGAAGCGATTCCGGTATGGATTAGTAATTATGTGTTAGCAGGATATGGTACAGGTGCCATCATGGCAGTTCCGGCTCACGATAGCCGTGACTATGCTTTTGCAAAACACTTTAATTTACCTATAGTTCCTTTGATTGAAGGATGTGATATATCAGAAGAAAGTTTTGATGCCAAAGAGGATAAAATGATAAATTCGCCTCAACCCGGGAAAGAAGTTGAAGGTGGGCTGGTATTGAACGGACTTGAAGTACCGGAAGCGATAGCAAAAACAAAAAAATATATTGAAGAAACAGGATTAGGTAAAATCAAAATAAACTACCGTTTACGGGATGCCATCTTCAGCCGTCAACGTTACTGGGGAGAACCATTTCCTGTATATTACGATGCAGATGGTTTACCACAAATGTTACCACTGGATAAATTACCTTTGGAATTACCGGAAGTAGATAAATTCTTACCTACTGAAACTGGTGACCCCCCATTAGGACGTGCTGATAAATGGGCATGGGATAGTGTAAATGAAAAAGTGGTGGAAACTTCTAAAATAGATAATCAAACTATTTTCCCTCTGGAATTATGCACTATGCCTGGATTTGCAGGTTCTTCAGCGTATTATATCCATTATATGGACCCTAATAACGAAAAAGAAATAGCTTCTTCTAAAGCAATCAATTACTGGCGGAATGTAGATTTATATCTGGGAGGTATTGAACATGCTACCGGACACCTTGTTTACAGCCGTTTCTGGAATAAATTCCTGTATGATTTAGGTGTTGTTTGTGAAGAAGAACCTTTCAAAAAACTGATTAACCAGGGAATGATTCAGGGACGTTCAAACTTTGTATATCGTCTTATTACAGAAACTACAGAAAATATATCTGCAGAAAATGGAGAATATATCAATATGACTTCATTTAATAGTCATAATATTTATATTTCACATGGTATTGTAAAAAATATTGAAAACTTAAAGCCATTAGATAAGATTTCTTATTTAATGGATTATGTTGAAGATATACAAATTTTATTAGGAGTTACATCTT
>JAJBTP010000118.1 GCA_020860805.1 Tannerellaceae bacterium
CTCTATAACGAAAGACAGCTCTCCCGCCATATATTTTAATAAACTCATGACATAAAAGTATTCTTTTTGATTTTAGCTGACACCGGCCAATTTCCAGTTGTATCTGCCTGATACATAAGTTCGGTTGTTACCTGGTTCAAAAATCTTCAAATTCTGATTTACACTTACTCCACCACAAACGGCTTCAGTTCCTTATAAAGCTTCTGCTTTGCTCCCGCTTTCCTATAAAGACTGAACGGCTTTATTTCAGCACGTTTTCCTTCTTTTCGCAGCTTCAGATATTTCGCGTAAGCTACGAATGGAGCGACAGGCATAAGTATCGGATGCTTTGCACAGACCGGCCAGTGGTACTTGCATCGGTCAAATATCGTCTTTACAAAGCTTGTCAGCCGGTTTGAGGAATTCACATCAGTAAAATAAAGAATACCATAAGTCCCTGCCTTCGATCCAAAATTTCCGGATTCCAAAATCTGCTCAACCACTTCATCTGTAAGCTCTTTATCAAAATCTTTGTTCCATGGTGCTTTCTCTTCCGGCAAACCCAAATAATCAACACAGGCTCTGGTCATGATACCTGTGAATGTCAGAAGGCCGAACTCTTCAAGCCTCGGACGTAGTTCCTCCCACATCTTATCATCTAACTTCTTATCCACAAACACAGCCCAATCACAAAGCTGCCGAAGGCCAAGCTCGTTATGCAGGAAATGTTTTAACTTATGCAATATCAATACTAATGCCTGATGTTCATCTGAAAGAAATGGCAAGCCGCCTATTCTCTGTCTCTTTTCCAATGCATCGGAAAAGAATTCTTCCAATTTTTTCTTGATTACTTTATCTTCGTTAATCCCCAAGCCGCTTGGCTCCTTGTGGATCTCTACAGTTATCCTATCTTTAGAGACACTAATGTGAGTAGAAAAATCCTCTCCATTCGCTTCTCCATAACCATTTGCCTGCAACAATTCCACCGTCTTCTTTTGCTGTTCAGGTGCTACCAACAAATCAATATCACCCATAATACGCAAAGATGGATTTGGATAGTTAACAGCTGATGAACTTCCTTTCATAATTACAGCAGGAATATTCACGTCATCCAGCAGTTTAAAAATTTCAACTTGCCCATAAAGAAGCTGTTCATTATTCATTACATGAATCATTGCATTCTGTTCCCAAATTGCTGCTATGTTTTCCGGCACAGACATACGTTCCTTATCCGTAAGAGTGTCCCAAATAAGAAGTGTTAGTGCCTGACTCAAAGCTTCCTTATAGATGTTTGACCATTCAGTGGTGGCAGGATTGAAATCCACAGGTGTATTGAACAGGGCTCTGCTAGTAAGCTGTAATATGAGATTTTCTGTTTTGATCATTCGAATGCACCTTCCATCTAGCACTTAGAGGTATATTATTGTTCACACTTGGTAAAACTCTTTATATCACTCCGCAAACTTCCTAAGTCCATGCCGTAGACTCGTCGAAGGCTTGAATCCGAAGTCTCTCTCCAAAGCCGACGTGTCTGCATAGGTCACCAGAACGTCTCCCGGCTGCATGGGTACCAATTCCTTGTGAGCATCGAAATGGTATGTCTCCGGAAGCACCCTAGTCCGGATCAACTCCTGCTGCAGGATGTCCACAAAGTCAAGCAAATTCTCCGGCTTGTTATTTCCGATGTTATAAATCCGATACGGCGGAATAGGCAGTCCATCCTCTCCGTTCACCTTCTCCGGTGCACACTGCATCACACGCTTTACACCTTCGACAATATCATCCACATAGGTAAAATCACGCTTGCAATTACCGTAGTTGAATATCTGGATAGTCTTTCCTGCTCTTAATTTGTCCGTGAAACCGAAGTACGCCATATCCGGACGTCCAGCTAGTCCATAACCACCTTCACCAGTATCTCTCCAGTAACCCTCAGAGTCGTAGCCGCCTTCATCCGCATCTCTCCAATAACCCTGAGAATCATATCCGCCTTCTCCTGGTTCCCTCCAATAGCCTTTGGCATCATAGCCACCCTCGCCATCTTCTCGCCAGTATCCTTTTCCATCGTAATATCCCATATGTATCTACTCCCATTTATAGTATTTACAATATGTAAAACAAGAAATTTCAATGAATACTTACTGTTTACACTTGCTTCTGGGCATCTTTATCAAGCTCTTAATCATTTGTTTTTCACTCGTATTCATACCAAAGAACCAAAGTAAAAGACCTACAATGATAACATAAACTCCAACGTTTATCATAAATCCAAGCCACCCCGAAAGCTTTAACATCTTAAATATAAGATTTAAGGCGGCTCCTAACAAAATAGAAGGAAAAACTCCTTTAAGAAGATTCTTATAATACCTCTTCAAGTTAATTTCAATCTTCTTCTTAAACAATATATTCATCACCAGCACGTCACCAAGTGCTAAAGAAATAAAAGTACCTATTGTAGCACCATAAAGTGCATTCCATCGAATCAAAAAAACTGTGAGGACAATATTCACCAGTACAATTACAAATTTTAAAATTGCTTGCTCCTTATGTTCATTTTTAGCCCATAAGATTGACGTTCCAATACTTTCAGAACAAATGAACAAATAAGCCAGCATCAACAAAGCTGCGGCAAAAAATCCCTCTTCATATTCGTTTCCAGCCCATAGCTGTATAAACTGCTTACCATAAAGCAGAAAGCCTGCATAGATGGTTCCCAATATGATAAATGCCATTCTTCCAATTCGCACCATTTCATCTTCTAATTGTTTAGGCGTTGCACCTCGTTCAACAATAGAAACAACACCAGGCATTAATACACCACCTAAAGCACTGCCAATCGACTGAAAATACTGTACAAGTTGAGAGCCAATTGAATAAATCGCAATGGCAACGCTTGCTCCTGAAACAAAAGCTCCTAAAAGGACTTGATCCGCATACGCATTAATTTGCGTTGCTATCATTTGCAGGAGAATCCAAAACGAATAACCAACTATCTCAGAAACAAAATCCTTATTTGCTCCTTTTAACGAAAATTTAATTTTCAGCACTCCATAGGAATAAAAAGCCATTATACTCCTAGAAATTATTGTTAGTAGTAAATTAATTGATACAATAGCTATGCTCTTGAAGCCTAGCTCTAGTGCCACAAACGTAATAATTATTCTGAGTACCGTTGAAGCAATGGATATTCCTTTAGAAACACTGAACAACCCATACCCTATTATAATATTTGGATAAACAGCGGTAAATAATGTTACAGCTGAATTGATAATAGTAATTCCAAGAAGCCGCTGTCCTAGTAAGATTTCACTTTCTGTAAGCCCTGTCGCAAATACCGTTGGGAAAATCTGTATCAAAACAAAACCAATTATAAGGGCAATAGCTGCCATGATAGCATAAAATGTTTGAGCTACTCCTACAAACCTATTCATGTTTGCATAATCATGGTGTTCCTTATATTTGGCCGTAAAGCGGACAATCGAATTTCCAATTCCCAAATCTAACAAGGTTAAATACGAAACCACTGATGCTGCCAATTTATATACTCCATACTCTGATGCTCCTAAGCTTCTAATTATAAATGGAGTCAATAGGAGTGTAGACAGCACTTCTACAACCATTAAAATATAAGAAAGTAAAACGCCTTTTTTTCTTCCCATAATATTTATCGGATTCGATATGCTCTTGCCGGACTGCCAAAAGCAATAGTATTCTCAGGTATTTCCCTGGTAACTACACTTCTGGCTCCTATCACTGCACCATTTCCGATTTTCACTCCCTTCAAAATCTGACAACCAGCACCTATCCATACATCATCCCCTATCACGATTGGAGATGATGTCATCGGTTGCTCTCGAATCAACATACTAGCTTCCGTCCCATGATTGCTGTCTATAATGTAACAGTTACCCGCAATAGCAACATTTGATCCTATTCTGATACCCCCACAGGCTGTCCGAAAACTAAATTCGAGGTGTCTTCGCCCACCACTTTCGAGTGATTATTCTGTCTCATATTGCTTTCTTTCTGGGATTCAATCTCCATAAGGGTCGATTTTTTACATTTTTCTTCCACTTCTAAATTTGACTTTTTAGTTGTCGGACGGCCTGCCCACTTTAGCATAAAGCACCGTGTTCATACCGATACTAACATTGTCCCCTATTTCAATTGTTCCATCTCCCCATATATATACATTG
>JAJBTP010000380.1 GCA_020860805.1 Tannerellaceae bacterium
AAACATTCCTTGATCTTTGCCACCCACTAAATATGCATAGGGCGGTATGCGAATATCAGTTTCTTCAAAATTAGCAAAAGGATTTCCTAATTTTTATTCGTAAAAATCACCATTAGGTTTAAGTGAAGGAATGAGACAAATACCATTATAACCTTCCTGAACAGCAGAATTTTTGAAATATCCGCTTGAGTTATAATGATGAATAGCCCTTACTACTTTATCATAACTTTGTAGATGAGTATTTTCCGAGGGAACAGCCCAAAGAAGTTCAGAAGAATTTTTATTAGTAAATCCGAAAACGTCTGTCCAATCATCTTCCAGTTTATATTCACCATATTTTCCAGCAAGAAGTTCTTTACACAAAACAGCTGCTTCATTATACATCTCTTTTCCTATATAGGAGTTTGCATTGAAATATAAACGAATTTTTAAAGCAACCCCTGTAGCTTTAGTAATGCTTCCGTTTCCAAGCGCTCTTAATTCTGTTTTAACGGGTAAATGTGGTATTGCAAGATTTAATAGCTCTTCAATAAAGTCAAAGGTCTCTTTGTCAGTAGAACGTCCTACTATCTCTGTGTTTACACTTGAATATAAGGGCATTCCTCCGAAAAAATCTAATCCTTCCAAATAATAAAAAGCAGCCATTGCACGTAATTGACTTAACATCGATTCCCGTGTCCCTTCTTCAAAGCCAAAAGCATCAAAATCCACATATTCGTCCAAATCTTCCATTGTACCCCAGGCTTGTGCTACCCCCATAGTAATAGCTTCCCATAGTTTATCCACATTCTTAGTACTAATACTAAAGTTATGTTTATGTCTGTTCTCATAGTCAATATCCGACCAGTCTTCACCTCTTTTCGGCATACATATTTCATCTGTACCTAATTCAGTTAATTCAAACCTGATTCTTTCTTCAGCCATATAATACTTCCAATGTGTAAAAGGCCGATAAAAGCGTTGCCATACATTTTCCTGTGAATCAAAAAATGTAGAAGGTACAGTTTCTGTATAATAAACAGCATCTATATTACATCCGGTAATACAAACCAGTGCTAAAATGCCAAGCAGAAATATTGATAATTTATGTTGTTTCATTTTTTTCGAATTAAAAAGTTAATTGAACTCCTAATGTATATGTGCGTGTTTGTGGATAAAGTTTATTGAAATATTCAATACCACCTTCTAAACCGGTAATATTTTGTTCCGGATCAACACCACTATATTTAGAGAATTTAGCAACGTTATTAATTGTTAAATAGAGACGAGCTCTTTCGACAAACTTTGTATATTGGTTTAAATTATGAGTATATCCCAGATTTATGTTTTGAATTTTGAAGAATGACCCATCTTCTAGGAAGAAATCCAAAACATCTCTACTTCCATGAATGTGTCCGAAATCTTTATATGCATTGCTTAAGAGATTTAGTCCTTCGCCAGCATGGGGTAATCCCATATACATGTTTAATGTATTATATACATCAAATTTCAACCAACTAACACAGGTGACCCCTAAATCCCAGTTTTTATAACTCAGATTTTGTGTCCATCCGAGGATTAATTTAGGGGTATAATTGCCTATATAATGCCGATCCAAATCTTTGTCTGCCTCCCCAATCGGAATAACTTTATTATTTCTGTCGTATACAAGGAACATACCATTATCGTCTAGACCTGCATATTTAAAGAGATAGAAGCTACCAATATCTGTACCTTCTTCCAAACGAATTGGGTTTACATAACTTCCAGGGGTAGGAAAACCTCCTTTATTGATTTTGGATTGATTTCCGTCCAGATAGGTTAATGTATTTTTATTATTTGAAAGATTGATAGTTGTACTATAATTCCAATTTTTGGTTCTTACAATATCTCCACCGATTTCAAATTCCCAACCTTTGTTCTCCATATTTCCGATATTTTGATGCATTTTCTCTTTAGTGTAAGGAGGGTTAGGAATGTTTACTTCATAAATCATGTCATTTACTTTGCGGCGATAAACGTCAAATTTGCCATATAACCGATTGTTGAAAAGAGAGTAATCAATACCAAAGTTCCACTCTGTTTTTTCTTCCCATTTTAAATCAGGATTGATATTTCGGGTTTTTCCATACGTATATGCCCAGCCTCCATTTGGCATAAGCCAATATTTATCAGAACCATACATTGTCGCAGCATATTTTGCATCGAATCCATTATTTCCGGTAACACCATATCCTACACGAAATTTTAAATCATTGACCCAATTAATCTCTTTTAGGAAAAATTCTTCAGAAATACGCCAGCCTCCAGAAATAGACCAAAAATTACCCCATTGGTTATTTTTTTGCAAATTTAGAAGAACCTTCCCGGCGTATAGTGGCCGTGATCATATATTTGTCTTTATAAGAGTAGTTTACACGTCCAAAATAGGCCATTAAACGTTCTGAAATCTCTTTTTTAGAATTCATTTCAGCTCCTTCTTTAGCTCCTAAAACACCAGTACCCTTACCAATATTCCAAAATTTAACCAAATCATCTGTATAATTACGGTTTGTCATATCAAAACTCTCTCCATTATATTCAAAGAAACTATAGCCAGCTACAGCATTAATATAATGGTCTCCGATTGATTTAATATATGTAGCATAACCTTCCGTATTTAAACTTTCAGTCTTTTTATAGGAAAGTTTAGCTGTTCCTATTCGTCCAGAATTAACTTCATCAAGATGATATTTAGAGTGAAAAGCATGTCCTTCGCTTTGGTATACTTCATAAGCAACTGTTTGTTGCACAGATAAACCAGGAACAGAAAGAACATTAACTTTCAAAGATACATCCGGGCGAAACCATTTGTCCAGTACTTCATCTGTGCGAAGTGCAGCATCGGCAATTGTATTTCGTTCATTTGTTTCACCTCGCCAAACATTATAGCCGGATTCACTTTCTGAATCATAGGGTGAACGTGTTGGGTTATTACGGAATGTAGCCTCCATACTAACTGTGTTTTTATTACGGAAAGCTTGGCGATAGTCTGTATGAGTGCTAATTTCCAACCATCCTTCCAACAATTTAAATTTAGCATTGATACGTCCTGCATAGTCAGTACGATCTTCAAATTTCACAATACCTCTGTTATTTTCATACATGAACAATGCATATAAAGATGCATTTTTTGTTCCTGTTTGTAAACTTACTGTATGTTTTTGTGAAGTCGGTTTATCAGCTAAAGCTTCATCCCACCAGTCGATACTTTCTCTATAATCTGGACCAATTTCGTGATAACGATATTCATCTGCAGACATTAAGTTTGGTTTACCAAAACTCTGTTTGAAGGCAACTTCCCCTGAATATGTCATTTTTACTTTACCATCATCTACCTGTCCACTTTTGGTCGTGACTAATATTACACCGGCGGCAGCCCGTGTTCCATAAATTGCTCCAGCGGAAGCATCCTTCAAAACATCAATAGAAAGTATGTCTTCCTGTACGAGTGAGCGAAGATCACCACCTGGCGTCCCGTCAATTACAACAAGAGGATTTTGGCTTGAATTAATGGAGGCTGGTCCCCGTAGCTGTAATGTGTTTTCGGCATTTGGACTATCAGTTCCAGCTATAACCAGGCCACTCACTTTCCCTTGTAATGCAGTAGCTATAGTTGCACCACCTACTCCGGTAGGGGGTTTATCAGCACTAATTGAAGAAATAGAACTGGTCACTTGTTTTTTCTGCAAAGTACCATAACCTACGACTACCACTTCGTCAAGAGTTTGTGTATCGTCCAATAATACTACGTTTAGATGCTGTCTTGTATTTGTTACTTTTACTTCCTGCGTAACAAAACCAATATAAGACATAACTAATGTTGCATTTTCGGGAACTTCAATCGAGAAATTACCGTCTAAATCGGAATAGGTTCCCGTTGTTGTTCCTTTTACTGCAATGGTAACCCCAATTAACGGATCACCAAAATTGTCAACTATTGTACCATTTACTACACTTTGCTGGGCAAAAAGCATCGGGATAGTAGTACACATCAAAAATAAAGAGATTAAAAGCTTGTTGGAAACCAACTGCTTTGTCCTTTGGTAAAAGCTTAAGGCTCTTCTCATGAATTGTGATTTAAAGTTATTAATAAATTAATGAATTCACACTTTTTAAAAGTATTTAGCAAAAGTATACTCCTAATC
>JAJBTP010000087.1 GCA_020860805.1 Tannerellaceae bacterium
TCTAACAAAGATAGCAATTTTTAATAAGTAAATAAATATGCTTATCTTTACATAGCTTAATCATATATAGACGACTCAACTTCCATCTGTATTACAATTGCAATAACTAAGATTAAAATGAGAAAAGTTGAAGAACTAATCAATCTGCAGGATAGCGGATTTGAACAGGTTCGGAATTGGATGAAAAATGCCAGGAACCGTATTGAAATGTTGCCGGCTGAGCCGGAAAGGGCCAGAGAAGCCCTTTATCAAACACAGGTAACAACCCGTTCTACTATGGGAAGTATTATTTTTGAAACAGGAGGTATTCTGGTGAACGGAGGCTGGTTGCGCATTTTAGGTTCCGGTCATGAACGCTTAAACCGAAGTCTCCCTGAATGGAACAGGGGGAAAATCTCTTTTTGAAGATAAAACACCTCCTCCTTATTTACTAGTCGCCGATGATATATTGGGAGGTTTTTTGCCATTAATGGAGGTGGATTATCTCTGGATGAGCCCGGTGTAATATTTTATTTTGCTCCAGACACAATGGAATGGGAATCAACCGGAAAAGGATATTCTGATTTTATCCATTGGTGTTTCAATGGTGATTTGGAAATGTTTTACGAATATTTTTTCTGGGATACGTATGCTGACGACCTGAAGAGTATTTCGGGAAATGAAGGTGTTTGTTTTGTCCCTTTACTTTGTATGAAAGAAGGAAAAGATATAAATTCTATTTCCCGTAAAGTTGTTCCTTTACAGGATTTGTGGGAATTATATGTAGGATAAAAACAAAAGGCATCCCAATGGATGCCTTTTTTGTATGTTTATGGTATAAACGATTATGCGTTTACTTTGGCCATATATTCGATCAAACCTAATACTTTGTTTGAATAACCCCACTCATTGTCATACCAAGATGCAACTTTTACGAATGTAGGAGTCAATTGGATACCAGCTTTAGCATCAAAGATAGAAGTACGTGGGTCAGTCAGGAAGTCAGAAGATACAACTTCATCTTCAGTATATCCTAAGATACCAGCCAATTCGCCTTCAGAAGCTTCTTTCATAGCTGCACAGATTTCTGCGTAAGAAGTTTCTTTTGCTAAGTTAACAGTTAAGTCAACTACAGAAACATCCAAAGTAGGAACGCGGAAAGCCATACCGGTTAATTTACCGTTCAATTGAGGAATAACTTTACCTACAGCTTTAGCAGCACCTGTAGAAGAAGGGATAATGTTACCTGCAGCAGCACGACCACCTCTCCAGTCTTTCACTGAAGGACCGTCTACTGTTTTCTGAGTAGCAGTAGTAGCGTGAACTGTAGTCATCAAACCATCTACGATACCGAATTTATCATTCAATACTTTAGCAATAGGAGCCAAACAGTTAGTAGTACAAGATGCGTTTGAAACGAATTGAGTACCTTTTACATAAGAATCAAGGTTTACACCACAAACGAACATTGGAGTGTCATCTTTAGAAGGAGCTGACATTACAACATATTTAGCACCAGCGTCGATGTGACCCTGAGCTGATTCTTTAGAAAGGAAAAGACCAGTTGATTCAACAACATACTCAGCACCTACAGCATCCCATTTCAAATCAGCAGGATTTCTTTCTGCAGTTACGCGGATAGAGTTACCGTTTACAACCAGGTTTCCATCTTTAATGTCAACAGTTCCGTCGAATCTACCGTGCATAGTGTCATATTTCAACATGTAAGCCATGTATTCAACACTAATAAGGTCATTGATACCTACAACCTGAATGTTGCTGTTACCTTGTGCAGCACGGAAAACCAAACGTCCGATACGGCCAAAACCGTTAATACCTACTTTAATCATTGTAATAAAACTTTTAATGGGTTTATTATAAAAATATTTGTTATTCATTTACTTCAACAACCGCAAGGAGTTGCACAAGAGGCTAACAACACTAACAAAAGTAAAAATGTTATCATATAGCCTATAATCTGTTTCATCTTGCTTCTGTTTTAACGACTGCAAATGTAATTATGTTTTTTATAGTTTAATATTATAGAGGGTGAAAAAAGATGCCCTATAACATAAATTAATGTTTCAGGTTATTTCTTCTTCAATCTTTTAAGTAGGAAATTTATAATCCAGGTGGGGAATTTACCCAGCCCCCATGAAAGTAGCAGTGGTTGAACTACTGCAATAGCTGTTGGGACGAGCATACTTTTGGCTAATGACATGAAATTAAACGAGTCACCGGTACTACCGGAATGGCTTTTTTTCTCACTGTTCCCCTTTTTATGTTTAGGAAAAATCAATGAACTGACACCCGACATAAGAAAACTACCTGCATGTTCCTGCACATAGTCAAAATCAGCAGCAATTTTCTCTTCGTAGATTTTACTCTGCCGTTTGATCTCTCTCTTCCGTGAGCACAATTTCTCCAGTGGTGTCTGGGATATTGTCGGTAACTTCGGTACTGTTGTCTCCATTATCTAACTCCTCTTCCAATTTCGTAATGCCTTCCAGGCATTTGTTTATAATCTTAGTTTTAATCCAGGTTTTGTTTAATACCACCAGTCCAATGACCAGTACAAAAAACAGGGTAACACATAGAAAACCTAATCCAAATGAATGGAATAGTTCTCCTAAAAAGAATGCTGTTGCCAGCAAAAAAAACAGGACAGCTCCCAGGCCTGCCAGAATCAAAATTAAGCCATACGAGAGTTTACCGGCAGCTTTGCCGAGTATCTCGTATGAGCTTAATTTTAAATACTCAAGCTTAAGATCTGCATAATCCGTAATTTTATCTTTAAAACTACGGAAGAACACTCCTGAGTCTTTTTCCATTTACTTCGTTTTAGTAAAATTCTGTTTCCGGAATCTTAATTAACCATTTACTTCTGTATTCTCTTCTGCAGTTTTTTCAGGAACTGCTTCTCTGTACTTGGCAATGGCAGAGTTTACACCCTCTTTTACTTTACCGATTACTCCATTAAATTCATCCAGCAATTGTTCTTTTTTATCTGTAGCTGCCAGATAACCTACTGCTGCACCTACTGCTGCGCCAACTACTAATCCAAGTAGTAATTTTGAATCTACGTTTTTCATAATCAATAAATTTTAAATGTTCCTACTATTAATAACGAAAAAATTGCTCGTATAGTTTATGTCGTTATTTTTATTTCACGTTAAAAATTGACAATTGAAATTTGACTGCAACCCAATTATTCTTTTCCGTATAGTTTATCATTTTCAGATTATATTTATTACACTCTTCCTCGATAGCTGGAATGTCTTCTTTGTAAAAACCACTCATACACAAAAGCCCTCCTTCTTTCAGGATAGTGACATAGGTAGCAATATCATTCAGAAGTATGTTACGGTTTATATTAGCCAGTATAATATCAAATGATTCCGCCTGTGGAATAACTTCTGCTCCACCTAATAAAACAGAAATTTCTTCCGTATGGTTTAATCGTATATTCTCCAGCGCATTATTATAAGCCCATTCATCAATATCAATAGCCACTACCTTTTTGGCCCCTCTTAGAGTTGCCAGAATTCCTAATACTGCTGTTCCACATCCCATATCCAATACCTTTTTACCTTGCATATCTTCTTTCAGAATTTCGTTAATCATCAGGCGGGTTGTTTCATGATTGCCAGTACCAAATGCCATTTTAGGGTCGATAATTATTTGATGTCGGTAGGGTTTCTCTATTTCATGGAAAGATGCATGAATTATGCATTCGTCACCAATTGTTATAGGTTTGAAGTAATTTTTTTCCCATTCTTCATTCCAGTCTTTTCCTTCGATAAAGTTTTCCGCATAAGAAAATAAAACCCCTTTCAAAGGAAATTGCTTTAACTTTTCATCCAGAGTCGTTTTATTATATTGTTCTTCTGCGATGTAAGCTAATAATCCATTATCCTGAGGTGTAAAACTTTCAAATCCGATTTCTCCCAGTTCTGCTGCTAACACATCATTTACAATCTCTGTCTCTAATGAACCGGAATAACTAAACACAATTTCGTAATAATTCATTCTTTTAATGTATTTCAAAAAGTATAAATACAAATATAATGTAATAATCGATAGATTTAGTGGTCAGAACAGAATTTCTTCTGGTCCAGAAAATAAGCGATTTATAGTTTAATGAATTTCTGCTTTCAGAAACTGTACACGGTTGATTTT
>JAJBTP010000580.1 GCA_020860805.1 Tannerellaceae bacterium
TGATTCTGATTTTTTACGGAAATAAAAACAGTTTTTTATTGTTGCGACTCATAATAGCCATCTGGATACTCTTAGTTTGCTGGCTTCTTTACCGGCAGGTATATTATGGCGTGTAAAACCGGTAGCAGCTGAAGATTATTTTGGCCGAACCAGGTGGATGGCAGTTTGTAGTAATTATTTTATCAATACCTTATTAATCCAACGCAAAGGAAATAAAGAAGAAGGAGAGGATCCTATTCAACGCATGTTGGAAACACTGGATGAAGGATATTTGTTAATTTTATTCCCGGAGGGAACCCGTGGGACACCGGAGCAGATGGAGAAGATTAAACCGGGTATTGCACGAATTCTATCTGTACGTCCTGAACTGAAATATGTGCCGGTATTTATGACAGGGATGGGGAAATCCTTACCTAAAGGAAGGGTCATTGTTCTTCCCTATAAATCAGCCGTTCATTATGGAACCCCAACTTTACCCGGTAGTACGGAAGTAAAGGATATTCTGGAACAAATTAATGATGATTTTGAGAAAATGTATAACTTATATCATGTAAATGACGAGGAGGATTGAATGTCTTCTAATAATTCACGAAAAGTCTTTTTTAAAACCGGGTGTATCCGGTCAGGTGTTATCTCTGTTAACGGTTTCATAACAAATAATCGCTTTTCCATATGTGGGTGGGGAATTATTAATCCTTCTTCCTGAATAATTTCATTGTTATATAATAAAATATCGATATCTATTATACGGTCAGTGTAAGTACCGTTGTGGGATTTTGCCTTTCTGCCCATTTTTCTTTCTATTTGCTGGCTTTTTTGGAGTGTTGCCTGTGGCGAAAAAGGAGTGTTAATAAGGATGACTGCGTTCAGGAAACTATGAACAGATTGGAATCCCCAGGGTTCTGTTATATAAAAAGCAGATTGGGAAATAATATCTCCAATCTGCTTTTTTATTTGTTCTATGGCATCAGAAAGATTATTCTCTTTATCGCCTAAATTAGTCCCAAGGCTAAGAAATACTTCTGCCATAATTTTTTAATCAACAATTAACATCGCATCTCCATAAGCACCAAAACGGTATTTTTCTTTGATAGCCTGCTCATATGCATCCATAATTAAATCATATCCTCCGAATGAAACTGTCATTATTAATAAGGTGGATAAAGGCATATGAAAATTAGTAACCATACTGTTTGCTACGCTAAAGTCATAAGGAGGGAATATAAATTTATTAGTCCAACCTTCAAACTCTCTCAGATGTCCGTCAGTACTTACTGCTGTCTCGATACCCCGCATAACAGATGTACCTACGGCACAGATGTTTTTACCGGCATCTTTACCGCTGTTTACAATATTAACTACATCGGCATTTACAACCATTTGTTCCGAATCCATTTTATGTTTGGTTAGATCTTCTACATCAATTTCACGGAAGTTCCCTAATCCGGAATGTACTGTCAGGAAGGCAAACTTACAATCTTTAACCTCCAGCCGTTTCATCAACTCACGGCTAAAGTGTAAACCGGCAGCAGGAGCTACTACCGCCCCTTCTTCAGTTGCAAAAATATTTTGATACCGTTCTTCATCTTCCGGTTCAACAGGACGGTCTATATAGCGTGGTAAGGGAGTTTCTCCTAATTTGTAAAGCGCTTCTTTAAATTCGTCATGATTTCCATCATATAAGAATCGCAAAGTTCGTCCCCGTGAAGTTGTATTATCAATTACTTCAGCCACCATCGAGTCGTCTTCTCCGAAGTATAGTTTATTTCCGATACGTATTTTGCGTGCCGGATCTACTAATACATCCCAGAAACGTAAATCCTGGTTCAGTTCACGTAATAAAAAGACTTCGATACGGGCACCCGTTTTTTCCTTGTTACCATATAAACGGGCAGGAAAAACTTTTGTGTTATTGAAAATGAAAACATCACCTTCACCGTAATACTCTAAAATCTCTTTAAATACTTTATGTTCAATTTCACCGGTTGTGCGATGAACCACCATCATACGGGATTCATCTCTGTTATGGGTCGGATGGAGTGCGATCAATTCCGACGGTAAGTTAAATTTGAATTTAGAAAGCTTCATAACTTCAATCAATTATCTTTTATTTCTATCTTTATTTCATTTAAAAAGTTATCAATATCCTCAGGATTCATGCATTTATCCAATGTTACTTCCCCAACACGGGTACGTTCGAGCCCTGTTAAATGGCCTCCTGATTCTACTGCAACTCCAATATCTCTGGCCAGTGCACGGATATAAGTTCCTTTACTACATACTACCCTTATTTTTATAACGGGTAAATCATATTCCAGTAACTCAATCTCGTCAATTACCAGTGTTTTTGCCTTTAATTCTACCTCCCTGCCTTTTCGAGCCATTTTGTAAGCTCTTTTTCCATCTATTTTACAGGCTGAATAAGCCGGTGGAACTTGTTGGATAGTACCTATAAAGGTTTTTAATACTTGTTCAACAGTTTCGCGCTTAATATGTTCGGTTGGATAGGTATTATCTACCTCAGTTTCAAGGTCAAAAGAAGGAGTCGTTGCACCCAGTTTAATTGTTGCTATATACTCTTTGTCCTGATATTGAAGCTCCTCGATTCGTTTAGTGGCTCTTCCTGTACAAAGAATCATTACTCCTGTCGCCAACGGATCTAACGTTCCGGCGTGACCTACTTTTATCTTTTTTACATTCAGTTTCCGTGAAAGTTTATACCGGAAACGATTCACTAAATCAAAAGACGTCCATCCTAAAGGTTTGTTAAAGTAAAGTACCTCTCCTGTCAAAAAGTCCATTCTATTGTTTTAAATAAGCGAATATATAATTGCAAACAAACCTGCTGCGACATAGTAATAGGAAAAATAAATCAGTTTTCCTTTTGCTACAATATTAATCATCCATTTACAGGCTATACAACCGGTTATAAAGGCGGCAAAAAAGCCTATAATGAGTACTGACGTAGAAATACCCGAAACTTCAGCAGAGAACTCTCCTTTAATTAAGTCCAGCAACGTTTCTCCCATTACCGGAATGATAACCATCAGAAATGAAAACTTAGCTACCTGCTCTTTTTTATCTCCCAGGAGTAAACCTGTTGCAATGGTCGTACCTGAACGGGAGAGTCCAGGAAATACGGCACATGCCTGTGAAATACCAATAATAAGAGCATCTTTGAAAGATATATTTTCCTTTTGCCGTGGTCTGGCATAATAAGAAAATGCCAATAAAGCAGCAGTCACCAGCAACATACATCCTACAATTAACAAGCCACTGCCAAATATGTCTTCCACGTAATCTTTAAAAAACAGACCAACGATTGCAATAGGTACTGCTGATAGAAAGATTTTACATACCATCTTAGTCTCTTCATTCCATTTAAAAGAAAATAGACTTTTAAACAGAATTGCCACATCCTTCCATAAGATAATAATAGTACTTAACACAGTAGCAGCATGTACTGCTATTGTAAAAGTTAGATTCTCTTCTCCGTTTATATTAAATAATGCGCTACCGATAGTAAGGTGTCCGCTACTACTTACCGGCAAAAATTCAGTAAGACCCTGAACGATTCCCAGAATCAATGCTTCAAACCAATTCACTTAACCTTTTTATTATTATCTTCATTTTTACTGGTTTTCAAAATCGCAAAAATCATCATGATAAAGCCCATGAATGTGATAAAAGGAGCCAACACAATACGCCTTTTGCTGAAGATTTCAGGATTAAAGGAAACTCCATCCTCAGAACCACCTCCACTCATCAGGAGAAAACCAATAATAATAAGTATAACCGATGCCCCTAACCAGATAAAATTCTCGTGGTTGAAAGCAAAATCTTTTTTCGCCATTTTAGATATAATATAATTTGTCAAAATTCATACGTAAATACTTGTTTACAGCAAAGAAAGTTGCAGTAATAGATAAGACAATATCTAATATCATAACAACACCAAATACAATCATTAAAGTATTCATGTCAATGATTTGTATAAATCCCTCCAGTTCCTTCTGAAGATAATACAAAGTACCTGTAAGCATCAGAATTGCCAATATAGCAGCCATAATACCACTAAACAGGTTATATCGTATAAAGGTTTACATATAAATGTAGGGGTAGCCCCAACCAGTT
>JAJBTP010000396.1 GCA_020860805.1 Tannerellaceae bacterium
CGGCTACGGTACCCAGCGGAAAAGCGACCTGACGGGTTCGGTAAGTAACGTCAGCAGTAAAGATTTTAACGGCGGACTCATTAATTCACCGGAACAACTTATCAACGGGAAAGTTTCCGGTGTACAAATTATGTCCAACAGTGGTTCGCCCACAGGAGGCAGTACCATCCGTATCCGTGGGGGTGCGTCGCTGAATGCAAGTAACGACCCGTTAATCGTACTGGACGGCGTACCTTTGGAAAACGTTTGTATTGACGTAAACGACTTTAACTTTCTCATTCTGATTAACCAGAATGATATTTAAAGTATTACCATCCTGAAAGATTCTTCCTCTACCTCTATCTACGGTTCAAGAGCTTCGAACGGGGTGATTATCATTACCACTAAAAAAGGAACCGGCAGTGGCCTGAAAGTTTCCTTCAGCACCACCAACTCTGTACAAACCCTGACCAAAACACCGGATATGCTCAGCCGGGATGAATTTATCCAGGTGATTAACGCACGGGGAAGTAATGCACAAAAAGAACTTTTGGGCGACTACAATACCGACTGGAATAAGGAAGTATTCCGTCCGGCTTTCGGTACTGACAACAACATCAGTCTTGCCGGACGCATCACAGACAACTGGCCTATCCGCGTAGCCCTGGGATATTACAACCAGAACGGTTTATTGCGCCGTGACCAGGCCGAACGTTTTACAGGGAGTGTCGTATTAAATCCCTCTTTCTTTGATGACCATCTGAAAGTAACGTTAAACGGTAAAGGTTCTATCAATAACAATAATTTTGGTAACACCGGTGCTATCTGGGCGGCAGCTACCTATAACCCAACTATTCCGGTTTATTCCGGAAACCAGGCTTTTGGTGGATACAACGAAGCAATAGATGCCAACGGCAGCCCGGTAAACGGAGGGGTACGTAACCCACGGGGTATGGTAGACCAGTATTACTATAGCAGCAACGTAAAACGATTTATCGGGAATGCAGATGTCGATTACAAAATGCACTTCCTGCCGGAATTAAAATTCCATGCAACCGTAGGATATGATTATGCCGAAGGCTATGGAGATAATTACATGCCGGCAGAAGCTGCTCAAAACTACAGTACCGGCGGTACTGATTTCAGATACGGGCCGGAAAAGAATCTGAACCGTCTTTTTACTTCCTATTTTAATTATAACAAAAACTTCAGTGACATCCGGAGTCTGATTGATGCCACCGTAGGATATGATTACCAATACTGGAAAAGTACCCGGGATGCATATAGCGAATACAATACCCGTGGTGAACTACAGAGCAGTATTGCAGCCAAAGACCAGCGGCACGCCCTACTCTCGTACTATGCCCGTTTAAACTATACCTTCGACAATAAATACATGCTTACCGCAACCGTCAGAGGTGATGGTACCTCCCGTTTCCACAAAGACCACCGCTGGGGAACCTTCCCGTCTGTTGCACTGGCCTGGCGAATCAGTGAAGAATCTTTCCTTGCCGGCAATCCGGTGTTAAGTAATTTGAAATTACGTGCCAGTTATGGGATAACCGGACAGCAGGAAGACATCGGCAACTACAACTACCTGCCGGTTTACAGCCAGAGCCAGGACGGAGCGCAGGCGATATTTGGTGACCGTCCTTACTACACCTACCGCCCGGAAGCGTATGTGGAAGACCTGAAATGGGAAACAACCACTTCCTGGAACGTGGGATTTGATTTCGGATTCCTGCAGGAACGCCTGACCGGTAGTTTTGATTTTTATACCCGTCAGACCAAAGACCTGTTGGCTACCGTACCTTCACCGGCCGGTGCAAACTTTGACAAAAGCATCCTTACCAACGTGGGAAATGTAGACAGTAAAAGGTTGGAATTCACCTTAAATGCAACGGCTATTGAAACAACCGATTTTTCATGGGATATCAGCTACAATATGAGCTGGCAGAAAATGAAAGTGAAAAACCTTTCACTGGTTGATGGTGGAGCCGCAACCAATACCTTAGTGGGTCCTTCTATTGATACCTACCAGTTCCAGGTATTGGCAGAAGGATATGCACCCTATACCTTTTTTGTATATCACCAGTTGTATGACGAAGTAACCGGTAAACCTATTGAAGGAGCCTATGCCGACCTGAATGGCGACGGCGAAATTAATTCGGCCGACCTGTATCATTACAAATCACCCGCACCGGATTTAATCTTTAGCCTTAGTGCTTCCCTCCGTTATAAAAAATGGAATCTGGGGATGAGCTTCCGCGCCAACGTAGGTAATTATGTTTACAATGGTATGGCTATGAATACAGGCGCATGGAGTACTGTCAGTTACAATGACTTCCAGCTGAATAACCTGAACAGAAGTTTTCTGGAAACCGGTTTTCAGAACCGCCAGCACCTTTCCGACTATTATGTGGAAAACGCTTCCTTCCTGAAAATGGATAACATCAGTCTGGGCTATAATTTCGGACGTATCCATAAACACGTAGGACTTAATGTAAGTGCTATGGTTCAGAATGTATTCTGTATCACTAAATACAGTGGCGTAGACCCGGAAGTACCCAATGGTATGGATTCGTCCTTCTACCCCCGTCCACGCGTTTTCTCCGTGAGTTTAGGATTTGATTTCTAATATAAAATAAGATAGTACAATGAAAAAATTAATATATATAGTTCTGTGTACAGGCCTGGTTCTGTTCAATGCCTGCCTGGACGACTTAAACCAATATCCGCATGTAGAAGATACGGCAGAAAACGTATATACAGAAGCAGCCAATTACAAAGCCGTACTGGGAAAATATATGTATCCTTTGTGACCAACGGATTAATAAAAGGAGGCGGTGACGAAAAAGGCAATGACCGGGATATCTCCAGCATCGAATATGATTACATGCGTGCCTTTTTTAACCTGCAGGAATGTGGAACAGACGAACTGGCTTCCACCTGGCTGGAAGGCGACCAGGTAAGAGACCTGACCTATCTGTCATGGGATGCAAACGACCCCTGGATTTCAGATATGTATTACAAACTATTTTATAGCATCGCTCTCTGTAATGAATTTCTGCGGAATGCAAAAGACGAGCAGATTGCCGGTTTTACAACTACCGACCAGGCGGATATACGTACCTACCGGGCCGAAGTAAGATTCCTGCGTTCCCTCCTGTATTATCATGCGCTTGACCTGTTCCGTAACATTCCATTCGTTACCGAAGACGACCCTGTGGGAACTTTTATCCCTCCCCGGTATGAAGCCAAACAGGTTTTCGCCTTTATTGAAGAGGAATTAAAAGCTATTGATAACGAATTACTACCTCCGGCCGAATGTGAATACGGACGTGCATCCAAAGCTGCCGCTTATGCTCTGTTAGCTAAAATGTACCTGAATGCTGAAGTATATACAGGCACCCCCTATTATACCGAATGTATTGAGTACTGTAACAAAATCATCGGGTTAAACTATTTCTCGCTGGAAGAGGATTATCAGAAACTATTCAACGCAGACAATCATAAAAGAACCAACGAAATCATCTTTACCTTTCCGGTAGATGCCACTTATACTGTATCCTGGGGCTCTACTACCTATATATCATCTGTGGAGCAGTCAGCAATACATCCGAAGCACAAAACCCGGATAATTATGGTGTAAAAGATGGCTGGGGCATGTTCCGCATCCGTGGCGAAGTGCCTGCCCTGTTTAATAGCCGGGATACACGCAACCTGTTTTTTACCGAAGGACAACAACAATACCTGGATGATATAACCAACCAGAGTAATGGTTATTTTGTAGACAAATGGACTAATCTGACAGACAATGGCGAAATAGCTTCCAATACAGCCGATAACGGAGTAGATACCGACTTCCCCGTATTCCGTCTGGCCGATGTATATCTGATGCTGGGTGAAGCGGTTGCACGGGGTGGTTCAGGTTCTTCTGTTACTACCGCTTTGAATTATGTAAACGAAGTGCGCAAGCGGGCGTTCGGGGATGCATATGAAACTCATGGCGAAGTATCGCTTAGTGTGATGCTGGAAGAAGATTTCTTCCTGAACGAACGGGCCCGTGAACTATATTGGGAATGTACCCGCCGTACAGACTTAATCCGGCATAATAAATTCACCACTACCGGTTATCTCTGCCAATGGA
>JAJBTP010000158.1 GCA_020860805.1 Tannerellaceae bacterium
CAATAAGTTCGTTTTTGCTCTTTATATTTACCAAAGCATCCAGGTTTTCAGCACCTACATAGAAACTTTCCTGCACATAGGCAGCTTTTAACTGAGGTTTACCTTCACCTTTTGTATCTTTAGTAAAGTCTTTAATCAGACGGGCCGGTACATTTGCAACCTGGCTGAACATAATAGCTGTATTTCCTTTCAGAGAGCTATCCAGCGGAGAGAAATCTCCCTCTACGTTCTCCAGTGCTTTTTTAAGCAATGTATTTTTAACGACAATCAGTTTTACTTCCTGTTTGAAGCATTCTCTTCTTAGTTTGCTGGTTTTTTCAGCATCCAAAGCCTCGATATCTGTCAAATAGAAATTAGGATATGTTTTGATAACTTCCTCTAATTGTCCTATAATAGCACTTTTATCTTCCTTTCTCATCGTTCAATTGTTTTATTAATTTTCTTCAACTGATTTAGGGTCAATTTTAATACCCGGACTAATATTACTTGAAAGATAAATACTCTTTATATATGTACCTTTTGCAGCAGACGGTTTCAATTTCAAAAGAGTTGAAACGAATTCTTTTGCATTGTCACGGATCTTCTCAGCATCGAAAGATACTTTACCGATAGAAGTGTGAACAATACCTGTTTTGTCTACTTTAAAGTCGATTTTACCTTGCTTAACTTCTCTTACAGCCTGTCCTATTTCATTGGTAACAGTTCCACTTTTAGGGTTAGGCATTAAACCACGAGGACCTAATACACGACCTAAAGCACCAATTTTACCCATGATAGAAGGCATTGTAATGATAACGTCAATATCAGTCCAACCTCCTTTAATTTTATTGATATATTCATCTAATCCGACGTAATCTGCTCCGGCTTCTTTAGCCTCTGCTTCTTTGTCGGGTGTACATAATGCAAGAACCCTAACCTGCTTACCTGTTCCGTGAGGAAGTGAAACAACACCTCTCACCATTTGATTAGCTTTACGGGGGTCTACACCTAAACGAACGTCCACATCCACAGAAGCGTCAAATTTAGTAGTAGTAATTTCTTTTACTAATGCTGCAGCTTCCTTAAGTGTATATGCCTTCCCGGCTTCAATTTTGCCTAAAGCTAACTTTTGATTTTTTGTCAGTTTACTCATCTCAATTGAAGTTTATTAATTATTTTCCGGGAATGTCCCTTTAACAGTGATACCCATACTTCTTGCTGTTCCGGCTACCATTCTCATAGCAGCGTCTACAGTAAAGCAGTTTAGATCGACCATTTTGCCTTCTGCTATTACCTTCACCTGTTCCCAGGTAATTTCCGCAACTTTTTTACGGTTAGGTTCAGCAGAACCACCTTTCAGTTTAGCAACTTCCATTAACTGGATTGCTACCGGAGGGGTTTTAACAATAAAGTCAAAAGACTTGTCCGAGTAATAAGTAATTACCACTGGCAATACTTTACCGGCTTTGTCTTGGGTCTTGGCATTAAATTGCTTGCAAAACTCCATAATATTAATACCCTTCGAACCTAAAGCAGGTCCTACAGGGGGAGAAGGGTTTGCTGTTCCTCCTTTAATCTGCAATTTGATTTGTCCAGCAACTTCTTTAGCCATTGTTCTAAAATTTTTAGATATATAACATTATAAACGAAAGCAGGATTCTATCCGTAACAATAGTCCTATTCTTTCTCTACTTGCATATAACCCAAATCCAGCGGGGTCTTACGTCCGAAGATTTTAACCATCACTTTGAGTTTCTTCTTTTCTGTGTTTACTTCATCAATCACACCACTAAATCCATTAAACGGACCATGAGTAACTTTGACATTTTCTCCAACATAAAAATGGATATCCAAATCCTCCTGTTGTTCCTGTAATTCATCAACCGTACCTAAAATACGATTCACTTCTGCAGGACGTAACGGAACAGGATTTTCCGAACCTCCAAGAAACCCAATTACATTTGGGATATTTCTCAGGCGATGGGCTACCTCTCCGACCAAAGCGGCTTCTACCAAAACATAACCAGGCAAGTAGGCTCTTTCTTTCATCACCTTCTTGCCATTACGAATTGTAAACGTTTTTTCTGTCGGAATTAATACCTGTGAAACGTAATCACCTAAATCAGTGTTCTTCAATTCAGCTTCCAGATATTCTCTAACTTTATTCTCCTTACCACTAATAGCACGAAGAACATAAAATTTCTTTTCTATGTCAGACATGTTGTAAAACTGAATTTTTAGAAGATTTTGTCGTAGATGAAACGCATTACATTTTCAAAGCCCAAGTCTATTACAGAGATCAATGCCGCAATCATAAGGGAAGCAAACATGACAACTACAGCACTATTGGAAAGCTCTGCTCTTGTTGGCCAAGAAACTTTATAAACAAGCTCGTTATAAGATTCCTTAATATAAGCAAATATTTTTTTCACCTGAATCTATAGATTTTTTGCACGGAAGGAGAGGCTCGAACTCCCGACACCTGGTTTTGGAGACCAGTGCTCTACCAACTGAGCTACTTCCGTATATAATAGCCGGCCCGATTGAACCGGCTATTTTGTATGGTAGATAGAGTTAATCTAATAATTCTGTAATCTGTCCGGCACCTACTGTACGTCCACCTTCACGGATAGCAAAACGTAAACCTACGCTACAAGCTGCCGGATAGATAAGTTCTACAGTAATAGTTACATTATCGCCAGGCATTACCATTTCAGTTCCTTCCGGTAAAGTAATTTCACCAGTTACGTCCAATGTACGAATATAGAACTGAGGACGATATTTATTGTGGAATGGAGTATGACGACCACCTTCTTCTTTTTTCAGGATATACACCTCAGCTTTCACTTTAGAGTGAGGAGTAACTTTTCCCGGGTGAGTGATAACCATACCACGTTTGATTTCGTTTTTGTCGATACCACGAAGTAACAGTCCTACATTGTCACCTGCCTGACCTTCGTCAAGAATCTTACGGAACATTTCAACACCTGTTACAACTGATTTTTTGTTTTCAGAACCTAAACCGATAATCTGAACTTCTTCACCAGTTTTGATGATACCGGTTTCGATACGACCTGTAGCAACAGTACCACGACCAGTGATAGAGAATACGTCTTCAATAGGCATCAAGAATGGTTTATCTACTTCACGAGGAGGCAGTGGAATCCATGTATCACAAGCTTCCATCAATTCCATAATTTTATCTTCCCATTGAGCATCTCCGTTCAATCCACCCAGAGCTGAACCACGGATAACAGGAGTATTGTCACCATCGAAATCATAGAAAGAAAGAAGTTCTCTCATTTCCATTTCAACAAGTTCCAACATTTCTTCGTCGTCAACCATGTCACATTTATTCATGAAAACAACCAGTTTAGGTACGTTTACCTGACGTGCTAAAAGGATGTGTTCACGAGTCTGAGGCATAGGACCATCAGTAGCAGCAACTACAATGATAGCACCGTCCATCTGAGCAGCACCGGTAACCATGTTCTTAACGTAGTCGGCGTGACCCGGACAGTCTACGTGTGCATAGTGACGGTTAGCTGTTTGATATTCTACGTGAGCTGTATTAATAGTAATACCTCTTTCTTTTTCTTCCGGAGCGTTATCGATAGAATCGAATGAGCGCAATTCAGAAAGACCTTTTTTTGCCAATACTGTAGTAATAGCAGCAGTCAAAGTTGTTTTACCGTGGTCAACGTGGCCAATTGTACCAATATTAACGTGGGGTTTCGATCTGTCAAAATGTTCTTTTGCCATAACTTAATTTGTTCTTTATTTGATTAATGATCATATCCGAATTAAAATTGAGCCGGTGCCGAGACTTGAACTCGGGACCTCTTCCTTACCAAGGAAGTGCTCTACCGCTGAGCTACACTGGCAAAAAAGAGCGGAAGACGGGACTCAAACCCGCGACCCTCAGCTTGGAAGGCTAATGCTCTATCAACTGAGCTACTTCCGCAATTTATTTCTTTATCCTTTAACGGATTCACTCATTTTATGAATCACTCTTTTTCAGGATTGGCTCGTTTCACGAACCGAACTTTTTCAAACGGATTGGCTCATTTCACGAACCGAACCAGTGGGTAGTGATGGATTCGAACCACCGAAGTCGAAAGACAGCTGAGTTACAGTCA
>JAJBTP010000536.1 GCA_020860805.1 Tannerellaceae bacterium
GTATAAATAGATGCTTATAACCCTTAGAACAAACCCTTAAAAAGAGTAAGAAGTAGTTATTTGGTAAAATGGTAATTAAAATCCCTATGGTTTGAGATTCCTTTTTTATCATTGCAGGAAAAATGTAGTTTTTATATAAATCATTTTTTAACCGTTTAAAAATAATGGCTTTTACAGCAACCTTAAGCTTTGGTGGCAAAGAGTTCGATATACTTGATCGTAGCTACAGTCTAAAACGAGACAAAGATTCAAAAGGTCGTCCTTCCTCTGGTATTTATGGCGGTGATGTGACAATTCATATCGAGTCAACCGATGACACGTCAATATTAGAAGCAATGGCAACCCAGTACAAACCGGTATCGGGTAGTATAACGTTTAAAAATGGCGATGAAGAGTCGAAGAGGAAGGAACTGATATTCGAGAACGGATATATAATTGCCTTTGAAGAATCGATAGATGTTGTAGGTTTCAAACCGATGTCTCTGACCTTTATCGTCTCGGCTCAGATTTTAAAGACGGGTGGTGCGCAGATAGAACAGAACTGGCCTGGGAATTAAAAGAGAGTTTCTTTCTGTGAAGTAGGCTCTGCAGGGAGTAATAAGAAACAGGGTATTGAACTGGAGATAGATGAAAATACCCGTAGAATACTGGCTAATAAGGGCTTTACTCCTAAATATGGTGCCCGTCAGGTGGCAGGAACTATACGAACCTACCTGCGACGTCCGATTTCCCGTATGATAGTAGGGAATAAACTAACGCAGGGAAATAAACTGCTGGTTGGCATACAGGAAGATAATGAATTGAAATGGGATATTAAGTGAGGATACAACTATAAAATAAAACAGGCTGTCTCTTCGTTTGGAGGCAGCCTGTTTGAATGTTTGACCTATGCGTTTTTTAAGCGTTGCTTCTTTCGTATCTGCTTGTTATTTGTAACTGGTAACAGGTTTGTCACTTCTCTCCAGAATCAATTCTCCACCTTTAATTAATTCTGAATAAGGCAATATCAGTTCGTTCTTTTCACCATTCAATGTAGCTTTCTGAATGTAAAAATAATCGTCGAAATTATTTTTTGTTTCAATTACAAATTTGCCTTTCCGTATGTGCTGAGGTAGTTGAATGACTATCCTGTCAAACAAAGGACTTCCTACCTGAAAGCATGGATTGGGTTCGGTCAGTCCTTTGACGTCGAATAGTCCCATGCTTCCTAATACATACCAGGCACCCAGTTGGCCCTGGTCTTCATCCTGTCCGTATCCGTAGCCATGCATACCATCTGTACCATAAAATTCGTTACATATAGCACGTACCCATTTCTGGGTTAGGTCCGGCCGGCCGGCATAATTAAATAACCAGGCTATGCGCAGGTTGGGCTGGTTACCCTGATTGTAGAGGCTTTGTATGCCGGCGAAGGCATCTACTTCTTCTCCACCACCAAAGGTATATTTCTGTGATATGGTGAATATACTGTCTAACCGGTGGTTGAATTGGTCTTTCCCTATCTTTTCAACCAAGCCTTCCAGGTCATGAGGCACATAAAACGTATATTGCCAGGCATTTCCTTCCTGGAAGCCTACCCAGGAAACCATAGGGTCAAAATCCTGTATAAAGTTACCGTGTATATCTTTGGGACGAATAAAGTTGGTGGATGGGTCATACAATAATTCCCAGCCTTTGGATAACTTCATCAACTGGTCATAATCCTCTGTTTTTCCCAAAGCGTCGGCAAACTGGGCAACGGCATAACTACTGAAACTATATTCCAACGTATGGGAGGCCCCAAAAGGAGAACCACTCGTTGTTAATTCCATCGCGTCTGCCATGGCATCGGTTATATAGGGTGAATATCCCTTTTCAACAAAAGCGCTGACGTCCATTTTTCCTGCTCCCGGAATACGGTCTTTTCCTTCGAGTTCGTTTTTCCGTGCGGCTTCATAGGCGAGTTCCACATCGAAATTGTCCAGTCCCAGGTTATGCGCTGCGGCAATCACCAGTCCGGTCATGTTGGTACCCACGCCGGATACATATTTACTGGCAGCTATTCCGTCTCCTAACCAGCCGGTATCTTTGTATACCAGTAACTGGCTTTGTATCCAGTCCTGGTAATATTCAGGATAAGCAATCGCCCATAGTTGGGTTAAATTCCAGTAAGCACCCCATATAGCATCCGTATTATAATGATTATGAACCGGTTTTCCTTTCCTATCCAGTTGAATCTGGCCCACTGTCCCATCATTTTTAGGATAAGCTCCGTTGACATCACTCGCCAGTCCTCTGCCTAACAACGCATGAAATAAGCCTGTATAGAATTTAGTTTTATCTTTTTCGTTATAACTTTCAACCCGGATACGACCCAGATAGTCATTCCAGGTAGTTATAGCCTGCACCCTTGCTTCATCAAAAGACAGATTTTTGGCCTCAGCTTCCAGATTCAGACGTGCATTTTCAATAGAGGTGTAGGATAAACTTACTTTTATATTGACTGCTTCATCAGCTTTGGTATGATAGGCAAGATACATACCTGCACCAACCCCTCTTTCTTCTTTTTTCCTGCTGTGATGTTATCGTTGATAAAAGTTCCGAAGGCGTGGGGAACTTTGTCCAGTTCGGCATAGAAATACATCTTTAGAGAAGCGTCAGACTGGTATTTCTTTACGTATTCGGGATAGGTGATTACAAACCCTGCGATATGCTTTTCATCTATCATTTGTACGGAAGCATCTACTACGCTGCCACTTTCGCCCATTCGCCGTCCTATATCAAAAATAATGTTGGATTGTTGGGATTCCGGGAAAGTGTACCGGTGGAAACCGACCCGTTCGGTTGCCGTTAGTTCTACCTGTATATCATAGTCTTTCAATAAAACAGTATAGTATCCGGCAGTAGCGAACTCTTCTTCTCTGTCAAACCCCGAACGATAACCGGTGGAGGTATCTTCCAGAACTCCCGGGACGGTTTGCAACTCTCCTACAGTAGGGGCAAAGGTTATACCCCCTATCTGAAACTCATGAAAATTAGGAAAACCTTCTATGGATGTGTGCCGTTCATCATAGCCAACTGCTTCCCACCCATTGTTATTCCCATAACTTCCGTTGGTTGACGGGGCTACTTTTGCCATCCCGAAAGGTTTGGCTGCCGGTGTATAAAAGAACCATCTGCTATGCATCGTTCCTATGTTGGGGTCCACATATTGAGTGAAATCCCTTCCGGGCTCTTCCCTGTCCTGTGAGTGGCAGCTAATAAGTAAGAAGGTAAGTACCAAAGGTAAAAATATAGTCTTCATATGTATCTGTTTTATTGTTGTCAGTGTTCTCTATTCTTTTATGTTTAAACCTATTTATCTTTCTGCTTCAATCGTGTAGGTAAAACTGTCAGCCCGGTAATAACCGATATTGAACTCTACAGGAACATCGTTTACATCATATACAAAACGTTTCCGGATTAAGATGGGGTCACCTGAACTTATCTCGAGTTTTTCCGAAATAAAATCACCTGCCAGCCGGGCAGAAATTTCTTCTTTGGATGTTTTTACCACAACCCCGTATTGTTTTTCCAGTATCTCATACAGTGGTAGGCTGAAGTTCTCGTCGCTACTCAGATGAATGGCAGGGTTAAAATAAGAGATAAAATAAACAAACGGATACTCTTTATTACCCCGTACCCGTTCCAGTACCAGGCATCTATCCTGTGTAACGTCTATACCGAAAAAATCGGCTACTTCCGGCGATGGGCGTTTACTGCTGACATGTAATTCGAAGTTTTTTACGTCTATACCCAGCATTTTCATTTCCTGCGAAAAGCTAAGCCAGTTTTTAACACCCCCTACGATACCCTTTTTAGCTACTTTGGTACCGTATCCTTTTTTACGAACCAACAGGCCTTCGAATACCAGTTTATTAATAGCCTGTCTTAACGTATTTCGGGATATTCCTAATTGTTCAGACAATTCGACTTCGCTGGGTAGGAGCTTTCCTTTTTTGTACTCTTCCTCCTCAATCAACGTTCTTATAACCTCTTCTGCTTGTAAATGAAGGGGTTTTGCATCTTTATGGTTTATTTTCTTCATCATGTTATAAAGTTTGCAGACCGTAAAGGTACTATTTTAAAA
>JAJBTP010000039.1 GCA_020860805.1 Tannerellaceae bacterium
GTAGTTAGTAGTTAGTAGAAAAATCTCTTTGCTCACTTGCTTTCTATTTATTCTACTAAGTGAGCGAAGCGAATGTACTACCAACTACTAACTCCCAACTACTCTTCCTACTATTTTCTTATCTGTCCCTTTCCCGTAATCAGATATTTATACGTTGTTAGTTCCGGGAGGGCCATGGGGCCACGGGCATGTAATTTCTGGGTACTGATACCTATTTCGGCACCCATGCCGAATTGGGCTCCGTCTGTAAAGGCAGTAGATACATTGGCATACACACAAGCTGCATCTACTTTTTGCAGGAATAACCGGATGGCTGCCTCCGATTCGCTGACAATACATTCACTGTGCCGTGAGCTGTGATCGGCAATATGTCTGAGTGCATCTTCTAAGGAATCGACTGTACGGATACTCATTTTGTAATCCAGAAACTCCGTGCCGAAACTTTCCGGGTTTGCCGGTTCCAGTAATTCTTCCGGATAATTACCCTGTAAAGCCTGGTAAGCCGGTGCATCTGCATAAATAAGTACTTTGCTATCTTTCAGCGGACTGCATAACGCCGGTAAATCGGTTAACCGGTCTTTATGGATAATCAGGCAATCCAGCGAATTACAAACGCTGACCCTGCGGGTTTTCGCATTGTTGATGATAGGAGCTCCTTTGTTTACATCTCCGGTAGCGTCGAAATAGGTATGGCAAATACCGGCGCCTGTCTCAATAACCGGGATACGGGCATTGTTCCGTACGAATTCAATCAACGAACTACTTCCCCGTGGAATAATCAGGTCTACTATACCCACTGCATTAAGCAGGGCTGTAGTAGCTTCCCGGTCCGGAGGAAGAAGTGTACATATCTCTTTATTCAGTCCATGCTTTTCCAGTACCTGGTGGATGACGTGTACGAGAGCCCGGTTAGATTCATCCGCATCCGAGCCTCCTTTTAATACACAGGCATTACCGCTTTTCAGGCAAAGGGAAAAGACATCACAGGTTACATTCGGACGAGCCTCATAAATGATACCGATCACCCCAAAGGGTACGGATACTTTTTGAATAGTCATCTCATTCGGACGAACTGTTTCACTGATTACCGTACCTAACGGAGAGGGTAGAGAGGCTACATTCTGCATGTCGCCTGCAATCCCTGCCAGTCTGCCGGCGGTTAATTTCAGCCGGTCGTATTTCGGATTTGCCGGATCCATCCGGTCTAAATCCTTTTGATTGGCTTCCAGTATAGCGTCTGTATTTTCAATCAGAGCATCCGCCGTATCTAATAAAATACGGTTGATGGCTTCATCCTCCAACGTTATTAACGAACGGGAGGCTTTTTGTGTATTGAGTAATAACTCCTGTATATTCATTGTTAATCCAGATATAAATAATCGTAATGGATGAGGGGCTTGATATCCCGTTTACCCAGTAAGGTACAGGCTTCTTCGCTGGTATAGGCAACACAGCCTACCCCTAACTGGTTTCCTTTCTCATCGAATATGCGGACAATATCGTCCTTTTCAAAATCACCTTTTATCGCTGTTACACCTACCAGTAATACACTGGTGGCTTTCGGTCCTAACAAAGCTTCGGTTGCGCCCCGGTTGATATGTACTTCCCCTTTGGCAAAACCTTCAGAATGGGCAATCCATTTTTTAACGCTACTGATAGGTTTGGAAGAAGGATGAAAAAAAGTATGTACAGTGGTAGATGGTTTGCCTAACAAATCAGGTAAAATCTGCTCCTTTTTTCCATTGGCAATTAATACTGCAATCCCTTCATCTGCAACTTTCTGTGCGATAGAACATTTAGTCAGCATACCACCGCGCCCAAAAGACGATTTGGAGGTTTGCACAAAAGACGATAAATCCTCTTTTCCACTTTCAATTTCCCGGATAACATATGCATCCGGGTCTGCCGGATTACCATTATAAATACCATCTACATTACTCAGTATAATAAGAGCATCCATTCCCATCATCGTGGCAATTAACCCTGATAATTCATCATTATCGGTGAACATAAGTTCAGTGACTGAAATGGTATCATTCTCATTTACAATGGGTATCACTTTGTTTTCCAGCATGACCTCCATGCAATGTTTCTGGTTCAGGTAATGGGTACGGCTACCAAAGTTTTCTTTGGTGGTTAAAACCTGTCCACACCGGATTCCGTGTTCACGGAACAATTCATAGTAACGATTGATTAATTTAGCCTGCCCCACAGCAGAATAAAGTTGGCGTGCGGAAGCAGGATCCAGTTTCTTTTCTACTTTAATCTCACTTCTACCCGAAGCCACAGCTCCGGAAGAAATCAAAATAATTTCAACCTGTTGTTTATGTAATTCCGCAATCTGGTCGACCAGTGCAGACATCCGGGTAACATCTAATGTACCGTCTTTACGGGTTAAGACATTACTCCCGATTTTGACTGCAATTTTTTTGTATTTCAACATTTTTCTTTAGTAGTTGGTAGTTAGTAGCTGGTCGTTAGTAGAAGACTCGCTTTGCTCGTTTAATTTTTAGTATTTCTACTAAGTGAGCGTAGCGAACGTACTACTAACTACCAGCTACTGACTACTTTTTCATTTCTCATCCTTATCCCTTATTTCTACCCGGCGGATTTTGCCGCTGATGGTTTTGGGTAGTTCGGTTACGAATTCTATAATACGCGGATATTTATAAGGAGCAGTTACTTTTTTTACATGCTCCTGTATTTCTTTAATTAAAGCCTCCTGCGGTTTATCCCGGTAGTCGGCTGCCAATACGATGGTAGCTTTTACTACCTGTCCGCGTATTTCGTCAGGCACACCGGTAATAGTACACTCCACCACGCCCGGATATGTCATGAGAGCACTTTCTACTTCGAAAGGACCTATCCGGTAACCGGAACTTTTAATCACGTCGTCTGCACGTCCTACAAACCAGTAATAACCATCTTCGTCCCGCCAGGCAATATCCCCGGTATAGTAAATGCCATCATGCCAGGTGTCATGCGTCAATTCTGCATCCCGGTAATATCCTTTGTATAAACCCAATGGCTTCTGATTATAGGTACGTATGATGATTTGTCCCTGTTCACCGTCTTCTGCTTTGCTTCCATCCGGACGGATTAAGTCTACGTCATACAACGGATTTGGAATACCCATAGAGCCGGGTTTCGGTTCTATCCACGGAGTTGTGAAAAGCGATAGCGTCGTTTCTGTTTGTCCGAATCCTTCTTTCAGTTTGATACCTGTCAGTTCCAGGAAAGACTCATATACGGCCGGATTCAGCGCTTCGCCTGCAATAGTACAATATTCCAGGGAAGAAAGATCGTATTTCGATAAATCTTCGCGAATCAGGAAACGGAAAATAGTAGGCGGAGCACACAAAGAAGTGATGCCATAATCTTGAATCATACGCAGCATATCTGCCGGAGTAAACTTCTCATGGTCATATACAAAGATAGCCGCTCCTGCCAGCCATTGTCCATATAACTTACCCCATGCCGCTTTGGCCCATCCGGTATCTGCAATAGTCAGATGTAAACTCTCCGGATGGAGGTTGTGCCAGTAGGAAGCCGTTACGATATGGGCTAACGGATACGTATAATCATGGATTGCCATTTTCGGATTCCCGGTAGTTCCCGAAGTAAAGTAAAGCAGCAGAATATCATCGTTACTGTTCGGATGTTCCGGCCGTACAAAGGGTTCAGCTTCTGCAATGCCTTTATGGAAATCATGAAATCCTTCCGGTATATCCGGACCGATGGATACCAGCGTTTTGATAGTCGGAGATTCCGGCAGCGCATCTACAATACTTTGGGTTACATTCGGTTCGCCTACGGATATAACCATTTTTATATCGGCGGCATTCGCCCGGTAGATAATATCTTTTTTAGTCAGCAGGTGAGTAGCCGGAATCCCTACTGCACCGAGTTTATGTAAAGCCAGTACGCAGAACCAGTACTCATACCGGCGTTTCAATATCAACATTACCATATCGCCCCGGCCTACACCTAATGATTGCAGGTAAGAAGCTGTCTGGTCTGAATATTTCTTTATATCAGCAAATGTAAAATCAATGTGATCACCTTTATCATTAGTCCAACAGATGGCTTTTTTC